>DATJHX010000041.1:0-26771 GCA_035493655.1 Nitrosospira sp. | reverse complement strand
CGGACACGTAAGCTACTTCCAGGCGGTGCGCGTCGGTTGGTGAAGGAACCGTGCCGAGCTGGAATGCTTTGGCGCCTACTACCAGCGACTGTCCCGCGCCGACGAAAATGCTGTATCCACCATCGCTCTGTACAACGACTTTGGCGCGGGTTTCCTGGTTGAGCTGATTCACCAGTTCATCGCGCTGATCACGCAGATCGTTTGCCGGCTGGCCGCCCACCGTACCCTCAGCCACACGAATCGTCTCGTTCAATTTCCCGATCCGTTCCGCAAGCGTATTGATAAGCGAAACGCTATTTCCGATTTGCGTGTTCACTCCATCCTGAATCTCATCAAGGCGATCGCTCATCGACTGAAAACGCCTTACCAGCATTTCTGCATTGGATAACACGGATTGCCGCGAGGCGACGTCGGCTGGATTGGTGGCAACATCCTGCATGCTGGCAAAAAAATCCTGTAGTGCCGGGGATAGGCCCAGGTTACCGCTCGGGTCAGCGAGAAGGTTATCGATCTGCTTCATCTGGGAAAGATACGTGTCGAGCTGGGTCGACTCGGTTTTTGCCTGCGCAACCTGATTGGTAAGGAATTGGTTGTATACGCGCTTCACCGAATCGATCTGTACGCCTTGACCGATGAATCCGCTGCTGGTTGCTTGTCCCGGAGTGTTGGACTGAACGACCTGTTGACGCGTATAGCCGGGAGTAGCCGCGTTACTGACGTTATGACCGGCAACGAGCAAGCCCTGCTGAGCCGCGTTCAATGCGCTGAGGCCAATGCTGAAAATACTGTTACCCATGTTTCACTCTGGCCATATTGATGACTACGCTAGACATGTTAACGGCGGCCGGCTGAAAATATTTAGCCGGGATAAATCAAATAAGCCGCTCTCGCAGTTGAAGGTATTTATTGCCGCGAGGTAGCATAAATAAATGGCCGCGACGATATCAAGACTATTATTTCGAAGTTTGCTTCTTCAGGACTGTTGCGTATTCCTTATGATCCGGCTTAACTTATCCGCATAGTTCGGGTCGGTCGCATAGCCAGCCCGCTGCAACCCATACGCGAAGGCTTCCGCGGTAAACCCTTGTCCTTCCGTTCCTTCCGTTCCTTCCGTTCCTCCCGTTCCTTCCGTTCCTCCCGTTCCCCCTGATCCTCCTACCTTCCCTTGTTCCGCCTGCGCCATTATTCCCGCATAACGCGGGTTACTGCGCAGCAGGTTGGCATAATCCCGGAAGGCATCGGCATACGAAGGATAAGCACGGAATTTTTCGACGCTCTTACGTGCTACGCCGTTGACATATTCTGTGGTTACTGCTTCCACAACCGGCCCCTTCCAGTTGCTACCGGCTTTTATGCCGAACAGATTGTGGCTGGGTATTCCGTCCATTCCGCGCAGCTCCCGTTTACCCCATCCGCTTTCAAGCGCTGCCTGCCCCAACATGAACCGCGCGGGAATGCCGGTTGCCTGGCTGGCCTCGTTTGCATATGGCAGCAATCGTTGCTGAAACGCTATCGCAGGGGATTGTTGCATCTGTGATTGCTGGGTGGGTTGGTGGGCGGGTTGAAATGCTGGCGCTGCCTGCGGTACCTGCTCCCCTACCTGCCCCGGCGCCTGCTCTGCCGGCAGGGCTTGTCCGGACAATGTGCCGCCCGCTTGCTGGCCGAAAGGGGTACCGGGAACAGGGGAAGCAAGGGGAACAAGGGGAGCGGGAGCGCCAGGCTGTGGCGCAGCCGAAGCCGACGCTTCTGCGGCACGTACTTCCGCTCGTTGCAATCGGTCTGAAACCAGCGCATCCGTCGCTGCTGTTTCCGGCGGTAAGTTACCGCGTAGTTGCCGCATCATGACCTCGGCCAGCCCTACCCCCCGCGCCGCCATACTTTGAGACAACTGCTGATCGAGCATTGATATATAAAGACGGCTTTGCTCGCTATCCATCAGGCTGTCTTTTGGCGTGGCCTCACGCATGCTCTTGAGCATCATGTTGAGGAACAGGGCCTCGAACTGTCTGGCAGCAGCTTCAAGCCCGGCCTGTCCGGTTTTTCTTGCAGCCACACGCAATCCGTTCACTGCTTGCACGTCAAGTGCAAATTTGCCGGAGATATCAGTGGCTGCGGTCATCAGATGATCTCCAGCTCTGCCCGCAGCGCGCCCGCCGATTTCATCGCCTGCAATATTGCCAGCAAATCCTGCGGCGTTGCCCCGATTGCATTCAGCGCCTTCACTACTTCAGCCAGCGATGTGCCCTGAACCATCGTAAGCATCCCCGACTCCTGTTTGATTTCGACGGTCGAGCGCTGCGCCTGGACAGTTCGGCCGCTGGAAAATGGCCCTGGCTGGCTGATCACGGGTTCAGTGCTGATAACCACCGATAAATTGCCATGGGCGATCGCGCACGGTTCCACTGTCGCGGTCTGGTTCATCACGACCGAACCGGTACGGCTATTGACGATCACCTTGGCCGGGGCTTGGGCAGGGCTGATATTCAGGCTCTCCATCTCCGCCATGAAAGTCACACGCTGGTCGCTGCCCGAAGGTGTCCTCACCTCGACGGCCCGCCCATCCAGCGCCGAAGCAGTGCCTTCGCCAAATCGCACATTGATGGCATCCACCACCCGCCGGGTGGTGGAAAAATCAGTCGTATTAAGCTCAAGCCGGATGGTACCATCCTGTCCCAGGGCTACCGGCACTGCGCGCTCGACTGTCGCCCCCCCGGCGATGCGCCCGACGCTCAAATGGTTGACCTGCACCTTGCTGCCACTGGCCGAAGCCCCGAACCCGCCCACCAGCAGATTGCCCTGCGCCATTCCATAAACCTGGCCATCGGCCCCCTTGAGCGGTGTCATCAGGAGCGTGCCGCCGCGGAGACTTCTTGCATTGCCCATGCTGGACACCGTCACGTCGATGACCTGGCCTGGCTGGGCGAGCGACGGAAGCACAGCGGTAACCATAACCGCGGCCACGTTTCTTAACCGCATATTGGTGCCAGGAGGCACGTTGATGCCCATCTGCATCAGCATGCTGTTAAGCGTTTGTATGGTAAACGGCGTCTGAATGGTTTGGTCGCCTGTGCCATCCAGTCCGACCACCAGCCCGTAACCGACCAATTGATTCGGACGCACGCCCTGGACTGAGGCCAGGTCCTTGATGCGTTCCGCATGCGCTGCGGTTGCAACAACAAATCCCAGCCATAAGACTGTCAACAATCGGCAAGCATACGAGAAGGCTACTGGAGTCGAGGCGTACATCTTCAGAAGGGGGAAACCGTCAGGAAGAAGCGCGAGAGCCAGCCCATTGTCTGCGCCTCATCAATATAGCCGTTGGCCTTGTACTCGATGCGTGCGTCGGCCACCTGGATCGAGGAGACGGTATTGTTGATGACAGTTTCAGGGCGCACTACCCCGGAGAAGCGGATGTACTCGCTACCTTGCGTCATTGCCAACTGCTTTTCACCGCTTACCACAAGGTTTCTGTTGGGCAGCACATCGATCACAGTAACGGTGATAGTGCCGCTAAAATTGTTAGCCGAGGCCGCCTCGCCTTTGCCTTCGAACTGATTGGTGGACGATGCTCCCATATCAACTTTTTTTGTGATGGGAACACCAAAAACTATGGGAGGAATCCCAAAATTCACGTCACCGTGCTTATTGGCGCTACTGTTGGATTTTTTGCTCGCATTGGTCTTTTCGTTGAGCAGAATTACCAGCGTATCGCCCAATTGGCGCGCACGGCGGTCTTCGAATAACGGCCGGTCGTGAGTGCCGGCCTGGTAGATGGCTCCGTTATTGGGTGGAGGTCCCGCCTGCGCCGCGCGGGCGGACATCGGCTGCTGTATGATGGCAGTCGGAGCTGGCAGGCTGACGCAACCGGAAAGCGTGACAAGCATCGCGGCGGCAAGCGGCAAGAATGCCAGTACTCCTCCAAACTGTTTTTCTGAAGATCGCAAAATCATTCGGCCTCTGCCAGATTTTCCAGATTTCAATAACTTTGCCCCATCCATCCTGCACCGCCCTTTGTCATCCTGCGTCAACCCGTGATTTCTACATCTGCGATAAGCGCTGCAACATCTGATCCGAAGTCTGGACCGCCTTGCTATTGATCTCATAGGCACGCTGCGTCTGGATCATGTTCACCAGTTCTTCCACCACGTTGACATTGGAAGTTTCCACATATCCCTGGTTGAGTAATCCTGCGCCGTTCGTGCCGGGTATATCGATATTGGGCGTTCCGCTGGAAGCTGTTTCCATATAAAGGTTTTCCCCCACGCTCTGCAATCCGGCGGGGTTGATAAACGTTGCAAGTTGCAGCGAACCCACCTGCACCGGGGCAGTTACATCCGGTTGTGTTACGGAGACAGTACCGTCACGCCCGATGGTGATACTCTGGGCATTAGCTGGAATCGTGATCGCCGGCTGAACAAAATAGCCGCTGGAGGTGACAAGCTGGCCTTCGGCATCGGTTTGAAATGAACCGTCACGCGTATAGGCAGTCGATCCGTCCGGGCGCAAGACCTGAAAAAATCCCTGACCTTGGATGGCTACGTCCTTGGAATTTCCGGTTTGCTGCAAGTTGCCCTGGGTAAAAACTCTTTCGGTTGCGACTGGCCTGACTCCGGTGCCGATCTGCAAACCTGACGGCAGTTGTGTCTGCTGCGATGACTGGGCGCCGGGCTGGCGCAGGGTCTGGTACAACAGATCTTCGAATACGGCGCGCGAGCGTTTGAACCCGTTCGTACTGACGTTCGCCAGATTATTGGCAATTACATCCATCTGGGTCTGTTGTGCATCGAGACCTGTCTTCGAAATCCAAAGCGAGCGAATCAAAAAAGCCTCCTGAGCATTAAGAAAAATCTTATTACTGGTCGATCGGGGTCCGCCCGACGTCTTAAAACAGAATACCGAAAACAATACCGGGCATAGCCCGGTCTACGTTTATATGTGAGCTGCGCGTTTCCGTTTCGCAATTACGAATTAATGTTCAGCAGGTTGCTCGCCCGTTGCGCATTGCCTTCGGCGTTCTGCAGCAGTTTCATGTGCATCTCGAATTGACGGGAAAGCGAAATCATGTCCACCATCGCCTCGATGACGTTGACGTTGCTGCCTTCAAGCGCACCACTGATGAGCGCGACATCCGCATCCGCCTCGGCTTCGCCTCCACCCGTCAGCCGAAACAGGCCATCCGCTCCTCGCGTAAGCTGGGCTTCGGGAGGATTGACCAGCTTGATGCGGCCGATCATTGCTGAAATATTCGGTTCGCTCGTCCCTGCGCCAGCAGGCGCGGTTGAAACCGTCCCGTCTTTCGCAATTGCAACGATGGTATTCGGTGGAATGGAAATCGGCCCCCCATCGCCCAGCACATTCTGGCCGTTACGGGTCTGCAGAATACCGTTCACGTTGACGTGGAGATTGCCGTTACGCGTATATGCCTCGCTGCCATCCTCGAGTTGCACCGCAATCCAGCCTGATCCCTGAATGGCCATGTCGAGATCGCGCCCCGTTTCCTGCACAGTACCCGGCCGAAAATCAGCTCCGCCGCTGGAATCCACCACGAACGCCCGGGTCGCAAGGGTATCGCTGAACACAGGCACCGCCCGCAATACACTGGTTTCCGCTCGATACCCGGTAGTGTTCGCGTTGGCCAGATTGTTGGAGACGGCGGCATGCTGCCCCAACGTATGCTTGGCGCCGGTCATGGCCACATAAATCATGCGATCCATGGCATCTCCATTAGCAACGATAAACGCAGGCCTGGGATATTAGGTCGCAAATGTTTACTGCTATCCATCATTTATGCCTTCGTCATTTCAGGTTGACCATAGTCTGGAGCAGTTGATCCTGCGTCTTGATGGTCTGCGCATTAGCCTGGTAAACCCTTTGTGCCGTAATCATGTTGACCAGCTCGGCGGTAAGTTCCACATTCGAATCTTCCAGCGCGCCCGACTGCAGCACACCCATGCCGCCGGTACCTGGCGTGCCGACGATAGCAGTGCCTGAAGCGGAGCTTTCCTTCCAGGTATTGTCGCCGCGCGCCTCCAGACCTTGAGCATTGGCGAAGGTGGCCAGCGCCACCTGACCCAACGTCAGCAATTTGCCACTCGAGTAGTTGCCATGGATCACGCCATCGTCTCCAACAGAAAAACCGGTCAATTGACCTGAGGCGTATCCATCCTGGGAGAGCGCATTGACGCCGAAGGCTGAACCGAATTGAGTCGTGCCGGCGAAATCCAGATTGAAGGTAAGGGGGGAAACCGCGCCGGTAGTAATGGGCGCTGTCAGGCTGAACGTACTGGGGCTCAATGGATCGAGTGCGCCGCTGGGCAAAAAATTCAGCGTTCCTACAGATGCCCCGCCATTTAACAGAGTGCCGTCATTGCTTGCAAATACATCCCACGTGTTCGCAGCGGTCTTGAGGAAATAAGTTGACAATGTACTCGGGTTGCCCAAACTGTCGTAAATTGGCACTGAGGTGGAGCGGTGATAGGTGGTCGGATCGGTTGGGTTGAAGGCGGCCGGGCTTAGCGCCGTTTCGCGTGCATCCAGGTTGACTAGCGCGGTAACCTGACCTGTCGATGTGGGAGGCAGGTCGGCTTTGGATATCCGGAGATCGACTGGCGCGGCCGTATTGATCTGCCCGGCTGCATTCGCGAGATATCCAGTGAGGTGCAAGCCATTAGTGCTAACAATGTATCCATCCTTGTCCGAATGGAACTGGCCGTTGCGTGAATAACTGATGACTCCTTGATCGCTCAGACGATAAAACCCGGCGCCGTTAATAGCGATATCGAGCGGATTGCTGGATGCGGTAACGCTGCCCTGGCTGAACTGCTGGGAAATACCTGCCACTTTGATACCAATGCCGGCCTGACTGCCACCGCTGCCAGACAGCGAGTTGGCAAACATGTCCGCAAATTGTGTCTGCGACTGTTTGAACCCAACCGTATTTGCATTGGCCACATTGTTGCCGATGACATCCAGATTTTTGGATGCCGCATTCAGACCGCTTAACCCTTGCTGGAAACTCATTTATGCTCCTTGTTTTTACGTTGTTTCACTTCCTGATAGGCATTTCGCTTAAGGGGTGAATATTTCTTCGAGCTGGGATATATGTGCCCTCACGTACATTTCCCAGGGATTTCCCAGGGACACCCGCGGCAAAGCGCCTTCCTCGTATACCTTATACCGTTTAAAAGATCTGCTTGATGTCGGCCAATCCCACCGACCCCAGAGCACCCACGTTCAGCCGCATACCCTGATCACCCTGGACGACACCCTGGACCGTGGCAGAGGCCAGCGTTTGCGCATCGACCTTCTGATCACCGCGCAAAGCACTGACGCTCACACGATAATTCCCGTCAGCCGCCTGAGCGCCATCCGAGCCTTTGCCATCCCACACCAGGGCCAGCGATCCAGCCGCTTGCGCGCCAAGATCCATCACACGCACTTCGCGGCCGGAAGCATCATATATCGACACTTTTACCTGATCCGCCGCCTGCTTCAGGTCTAAGCCAAATAAGGCGCTTCCGCCTGCCAGGCTCAGCGTGGAGGCTGGTACAAGCACATCTTTGCCAATCATGCCCGCCGCCTGCAAAGATTGTCCCGCGGCAAAACTGCTCGCCATGGCCTGGATCGTCGTGTTGAGCTTTTCAATTCCGCTCACTGTACTGATTTGCGCAAGCTGCGACGTCACCTGGGCATTGTCAAGCGGATTGAGCGGGTCCTGATTTTTCATCTGCGTGACCAGCAGCTTGAGAAACCGGTCCTGAGGATCGTCTGCGCCAGGCTTGGCCGCATTGCTGGCGCCATAGGCAGAGAGGTTTGCCGATTGGACAGACTGCATATCTTGAATTGAGCTCATGGTGATTCCTTGTTTGGGGTTTATTGCCCTATTGATAAAGTTTTCAACAGCAATGTCTTGGCCGTGTTCATCATATCGACATTGTTCTGATAAGAACGTGATGCGGAAATCATATCCACCATCTCATCCACTACATTCACATTCGGCATGGTTACGTAACCTTGTTCATTTGCCAGCGGATGAGTGGGCTCATGTACCAGTTTCATGGGCGATTGATCCTCGATTACTGTGGACACCCTTACACCGTGGGTGTCAGCGGATATGCCGCCGGGATCAGTACCGGTCGAGAATGGCGTACTGGTGAAAACCACCTGCCTGGCTTTGTAAGGCTGGCCGTTTGAACTCACTGCACTGTCGGCATTGGCCAGATTGCTGGCAACGACATTCAGGCGCTGGCTCTGGGCCGTCATTGCCGAGCCGGCCACGGTAAAGATATTGAACAGGGACACGCGCGCTTACTCCTTGTGGATTTCCTTGAATTTCTTTGAATTCCTTGAATCTGTTCTAAAGTACTTGTCTAGTTCCTCGCCCGGATATCTCACCCGTGAAAGCCAGGTAGGACAAATTGGATTTCCGTCCTGTTGGCCAAATACCGTTGTGCATACTGCCTTCCACAATTTTTGGGCCGGGCCGGTGAAGTATCCTGATTAGCCCTGGATGGCGGCTCGCAAGGTTTTGATCTGGTCGCTGATGAATGTGAGATTGGCTTCGTAATGAATCGCGTTATCCGCAAACTGATTGCGTTCCACATCCATGTCAACTGTATTTCCGTCCACGCTGCCCTGCACAGCGGTTCGATACAATAAAGGTTCTCCACCCGCGGTACTGCCAGCCGGTGAGCCCATATGGTTGGGTGCTGTCGTAATCATCCTGGCGATTCGGGTGCCGCCCGAGGCGCCTTCCAGCGCAGTCTTGAAGTCGATGTCGCGCGCCTTGAAATGCGGGGTGTCGGCATTGGCGATGTTGGACGCGATCAATTGCTGGCGATGAGCCCGAAGGTTGGCTGCGTCCTGGTAAAAACGAAATGTCGCGTCAAGTTTATCGATCATAGTGTTCCTCAAGCGATGATGCTTCTGCCATATTGTCAGCGTATGTTGCATGTGTATTGGCGACCATCATAGGAGGCGCCAACCTGACCCATAAAAAGGATCAGCGGGGTTAAAGCGCCCCATCTTCAGGTTTTAAAGTAGCTCGATCGGTACAGCGAATCGAAGTGCCTCTCACCCCTTTGTTCCCTCTCGGATTCAATTGAAGGCCAATCCAGGGATATAGTATGTTGGCATGTAATCGGCAATCTGGAGAACAATACGCAAAACCTCCTTCATTTCCTCGACTCGTCAAAACCGGCTTGAACTAGAATTGCGCTGCCCTTCGACCGTCGAGGAAATTAAGGAATTCTTATGAAAATGACTTATTTAGCGCTGCTGTCGTGCAGCCTCGGTCTGATTCAATTTTTATCCTTCCCTGCCGCGGCATTGGCGTCAATGCCAGCCAGGCAAGACCTGCGCCTTATCCAGGACACAGCCTCAAATTTCTTGCACGTTCAGTCGGCGGGCCTGCCTGGTCAGGTCGAAATCACGCTTACTCCAGTGGATGCACGGGTCAATCTCCCCGCCTGCGTGGCGCTTGAGCCCTCGCTGTCGCCTGGCAGCAGGGCCTGGGGCAATACAACAGTTGCTATCCGCTGCGCCGCGCCCAGCTCATGGACAGTGTACGTCCGCGCGACCGTCAAAGTAATCGCGGAGTATGTTGTCAGCGCGAAACCCTTGAGCCAGGGCCGTGTTTTAGCGCCCGCTGACTTGACTACCCGCAGCGGAGATCTGAGCCAACTGCCGCCGGGTATCGTCACGAATCTGGATCAGGCGTTTGGCAGGACCATGACCGCCAGTCTCGCCTCAGGCAGTCCTTTGCGGCAGGACATGCTGCGCGCGCAACCGGTCGTAATACAGAATCAAAGTGTGAAGCTGGTTTCAAGCGGGCATGGATTCAGTGTCAGCGCGGAAGGCAGAGCGCTGAACAACGCTGAGGAGGGGCAGTTGGTACAGGTTAGAAGCGCGTCAGGCTCATTGGTGAGCGGAATCGCCCGCACCGGCGCCGTGGTGGAGGTCAGTTATTGAATGAGGCGTTCGCTTTAAAGTTCTGAACTCTTATATTCTTATATAATAGCTTATCCCGCCTGTAGCACATATTGAGCTCCAGTATCCTAAATTTCCTCTAGAGGTTGCCGTTAAACTGCTTACGGCTAACTGTAGGAGACATACTCCGTGAAAATCGAGAATTCCATTAAAACCACTCCCGTGTCCACCGATATATCCTCTGCAAAATCCAGCCAGAAAGCGGAGATTGCGGCGCAGGGCCTGTCGAGCGTGCCACGCGACGGTGTTCAATTGAGCAGCCAATTACAAGACATCGAAAAAAATCTTTCGAATGGCGAGGTTTTCGACAGCGCACGAGTGGAAGAAATCAAGCAGGCGATAAGCGAGGGACGCTTTGCGGTAAACACTGAAAAAGTGGCCGATCGTCTGCTGGAGAGCGTGCGCGACTTGCTGCGGACCCGGCAGGGCTGATTGTGGAAGACGCGTTCGACCCAATTGCCGGCATCGCGTCCGAACGCGATGCGACCCGGAGCTTCATTGATCTTTTACAGCGTGAGCAACGGACCTTGCAGCAGGCGGATATTTCAGTGTTGATTTCGTTGACAAATGAAAAAGCCCATCGGATGCAGCAACTGGCCCAAATGGCTGACGCGCGCAAGCGCTGGCTGGTTACCTTCGGCCACACGAGCGGCCGCTCCGGCATCGAGTGTGTCCTGCCCGATTATCCCGCTGCAAGCGAAGTGTGGAAAGACCTGCTCCAGTTGGCCGAAATGGCTGTGCAGCTCAATAAAATCAACGGGATTCTTATCGATCAGCGCCTGCGCTATAACCAGCAGGCCCTCGCAGTATTGCAAGCCGCGACCCCCCAGAACTCTGGGCTGTACGGCTCGGATGGGCAGCCTCAGGCCTTCTCTGGAGGACGCCAACTAGGCGAAGGCTAGTGCTTATATTTCAACCTCTCTTTTGACCCCCCCTCCACCCTCTTCCGTCTGCGGGAGAGAGTGCCAAATCAAAGCATGGCTCCGCGGTCGCGCCCCGGAGCGCTGCCCGAGGGACCCGCGAAGCGGGATCGGGGCAGCGTAGGAGATGCCGGCTACATTTATGACGAGCTCTCCCCAAGCCGGAGCGGCTGCAGAGGAGAAGTGGGTTAAACCCAGATAATCCATTAGGACGCGAGGCAGTTTTGTCGGTTGGGAGAAGTCCATGGCCTGGTCTATGGATGCCGAGCAAGCGGCGAAAATGGCCTCAAATTGACCGCCAGCACTCGTCAATTGCGGTGCGCTCGAAGAGCCGCCTAACTAACGGATTATCTGGGTTAAATACTGGAAACGATACCGGATGGGGCCGACACGTCTTCGATAGTATCAGCCATATCCAATTCCGTATCCCGTGGAGTGCGATATGACCTGCCAACCGGCGTGTCGGAAGCTGATAAGATCATCACCGTGACCCGCCGGTTGTGCTTGCGGCCTTCCTCGCTGTCATTCGATTCAAGCGGGCGATTCTCCCCATAACCTACCGCTGTAAGCCGTGGCGCCCCCAATCCGCTGGCGATGAGCAAGCGTACGACGCTGCTGGCGCGCACCGCAGACAATTCCCAGTTGGAGGGAAATTTTTCGGTTACGATGGGGACATTGTCGGTGTGCCCTTCCACCTGGATTGCGTGGTCCGTGTTTTTCAATACCTGCGCGACCGATTCCAGCACTTTGCTGGACTCTTCCTGTAGCCTCGCATCGCCCGGAGCGAATAGCAGACTGGCATCGATTTCCACGCGCACGCCCAAGTCGCTCTGGACTACGCGGACCTGCCCATTTCTCAAGAGCGGATCGAACGCCGCGATGACGTCGCGCGCGATGATCTCCATCTTTTCCTGCTGCCGCCGTTGCGCTTCCGCAATGCGGCGCGCTTTCTTTGCTATAAGATAATCCCCCATCGAATCGCCCGCTGAGCGGTCTATAGGACGCTTCACCGGATCGCGTATCGGCAGAGAATCAGGGGTTACCGTGGTAATAGATTGCCGGTTCAACTGATTCGGCTGATTTCCGAATGCTGTGACGAGAGAGCCGGCCACTACCTTGTACTTGCCCTCGTTTACCTGTGATATCGCATACATCACGACAAACAGCGCAAGCAGCAGCGTGAGGAAGTCGGAGTACGACACCAGCCAGCGGTCGTGGTTTTCACGTTCTTCCGGTTTGCGTCTCAAAACGATTCCAGATTGGGAATGAAGATAAGAATGCGAGAATAAGAAGGGTAAATCATGGTTCTGATGCTGAGCGAGTTATAAAATATATCCCTGCAGCCGTCCGGTAATCAGGCGTGGATTTTCTCCCCTGGCGATCCCCACCAGTCCGTCAACCAGCATTTCACGCATCAATACCTGCCGCGATATAAGTGCCTTCAGTTTGTTCGCAATCGGGAGAAATGCCAGATTGGCCAATCCGACACCGTAAATCGTCGCCACGAACGCCACGGCAATGCCAGCGCCCAGACGAGTGGGGTCCGACAGATTCTCCATCACCTGGATAAGTCCCATCACGGCGCCCAGAATACCGATAGTTGGTGCATATCCGCCCGCAGCTTCCCATACGCGTGCACCCTGCCGATGCAGATCATCAAACGTCTCGATTTCCACTTCCAGAACCTGCTTCAACATCAGGGGCTCGGTACCGTCCACTACCAGTTGCAATCCTTTTCTTATAAAAGGATCATCGATGCCTTCGATGCGGGTATCGAGGGCCAGTAGGCCTTCCTTTCGCGAAATAGAGCTCCAGATGGCAATGTGTTCCAATAGTCCGGTTGCGTCTAGTAGCGGGGGGACAAAGATCCAGCGGCTCATTTTCATGCCGAGCACAAACTGGCGCAACGGACTTTGCAACAGCACCGCACCCAGCGTGCCGCCCAGGACGATGGCAAAAGATGTAAACTGGATGAGTGAACCGGGATGGCCGCCTTCCAGCATCTGACCGCCAAAGACTGCAGTCAAGGCAATAATAATGCCGATTATGCTATTGAAGTCCATGAGTATTCCTTGAGGGTTGCGCGCAGCCGGGCAACGGCCTGGCTATGTATTTGACATACTCTTGATTCGGACACCCCAAGAATCGCTCCAATTTCCTTGAAATTCAGCTCCTGCTCATAGTAAAGCCCCATCAGCATTTTTTCGCGCTCGGGGAGGGCATCAATTGCGCGTATCAACGTTTGCCGAAGGTCACCGTCCAGGAGGCCCGCCAACGGATCAGACTCATTGTCAGCGCAGTTTCGCTCCAGGAAATCATCTTCTTCACCGCTTCCGAAATCTTCATAATGGAGGAGTTGGGTACCCCGCGCATCGAACAGCATTTCATGATAAGTATCGATCGGTACCTTGAGTTCTCCCGCCACCTCTAACTCGGACGGCGAACGGCCCAGGCGCTGCTGTAACGCGTTGATCGCCGCTTCGATCTGGCGCATATTTTTACGCGCGCTGCGCGGCAGCCAATCCATCTGGCGGAGTTCGTCAAGCATCGCGCCGCGAATACGCTGCTGCGCATACGTGGCAAACTGTGCTCCCGGCATTTCCTCATAACGGTCCAGCGCTTCCATCAAGCCTATCATCCCCACCTGGATCAGATCGTCGGCGTCTACGCTGACAGGAAGCCTCGCAATCATGTGATGGGCAATTCGCTTGACGAGCGGCGCGAACTTGGAAAGGTGTTGTTGTTTATGGATTACTCCAGTCGAGGTATACATTAGCTCACCATGAATTTGCGGCCATAGCGCTGGTCCAGCCGCCTTGATTACCCTGATTGCTTTGCAGCAGGCACTGCATGAAGCGCTCAAGTCTTTTGCTATCGCCTTCCTGGCTTGGCCAGTTGATAAGGGATTCAGCCGCGCTGCGAAACGCCAATGCTGAAACAGCGGCCGGAAATGCTTCAGCCACCGCACGGCCCAGGCACAGCTTGCCGTCAGACGGGATAAATCCTAGGAAGTCAAGCGACACCCCCAGATAGTGCATGGCGGCGCTGCCCATGTTATCGAAAATCATCTGCGCCTCCGCCTCCGTACCGGCCTTGTTGACCAGAATGTGGAAGCGCTGCTTGTCATGATGTTGCGCGCTATTGTGCTTTATCAACGCGTACGCCGAGGTAATTGAGGCCGGTTCGGGGGAAACCACGACCAGGAGCTCATGCCCACTGAAATTGAGTGGGAGTAACCGGCTGGACCGGCCCGGCGCCGTATCGATCAATACCACATCCATCGGTTGGGCCAGATGGGCGAAGCAGCCGATCAAGTGCGCCTGGTCTCCTGCGCTGAGCTTATCGAGCACACGCATGCCGCGGCCGGCCGGCAGAAGGTATTGCCCTTCGCTGTGCCCGACAATGACCTGATCAAGCGTTTTATCGCCACGGATCACATCAAGCAGATCGCGGTGAGCGTTGAGGCCTAGCGTAGTCGATAAGTTATTCGCTCCCGCGTTCTCATCGATTATCAGCACTTTTTTGCCGGCGCGTGCGAGGTATGCGGCCAGATTGATCACTGTGGTCGTCTTGCCGGCGCCTGCCTTTCCGGAAGCGACCGTAACGATGCGTACGAAGTCCTGCACCAGTAAACGGCGCAGGCCCTCCGCTTGATCATGGATTGGCTCAGTCAAGACCAGCTACACCCAGTTCCCACTGCGTATCGGCAGCTTGGCTGCGCGCCGTGACCAGCGGAAATGTGTCCGCCAGTCCGAAATGAGGCGAGGCAGGTGAATTTTCCAGTGCCAGGTCCACCAGGCTCCTGGGGTTGGCCAGCTCGAGGTCCTCTGGCACGCGCTGGCCCTGGGCCACATAGTAGAGCGGCAGATGATGGCGAATTGCGGTATCCAGAGCACAGCCCACAACGACTGCTTCATCCAGTTTGGTGATGATGGCTCCCGCGAGACCATGACCGCCGTAGGCCTCCGCCACTTCATTCAAGGTATGGAGGTTGGATGATGCATTGAGCAGCAGCAAGCGCTTGACCTCGGTGCCGCAGCCGGCGAACATGGCAATCTGCTCGGCCACCATCTGGTCGCGCTGGCCCACACCCACGGTATCGATCAGCACCATGTGCTTGCCTCGCAGTTCCCCTAAAGCAAGCGCGAGGTCCTGCGCATCTTTGACCGCATAAACGGTAACCCCAAGGATCTTTCCGTATATCCGCAACTGCTCATGACCGCCAATACGGTAGCCATCAGTCGTCAGTAACGCCAGCTTGTCAGCGCCATGCCGGACGACGCAGCGTGCGGCAAGTTTGGCTGTGGTTGTCGTCTTGCCGACCCCGGTCGGGCCCACCAACGCGTAGATGCCTCCTTTTTCCAGGATTTCATCCTCGCTGCTGATGGTCTTGAGATTCCGGAGCAGCGTAGTCTTTATATGGTTCATTGCATCTTCCTCACCGTTTCCATCATCTCTGTGTTCGGGAAGCTGCGCCATAAGGCCGTTGGCCAGTGGAATGCTAAAACCGGCGGCGAGGAGGTTACGCAGAAGATGTTCCCGAACTGCTCCCCTACGCTCGTGTCCATTCCAATTCAGTGAGGAAAATTGTTGCTCCAGCGCATTGCGCATGGACTTTATTTCCTTGAGCAGGCTTGAGGTCACTTCGGCAGCAAGCTCACGCGTATTGATCACAGATGCCTGCTTTGATTTCCTTTTTTGAGTACTGGCGGGATCAGAAGGTATTTCAGCCACAATCCTGCGTGAGCTGCGCGGTCGTTTGCCAGGAATTTCGGCTTCGGATTCCTGGTTGCGCTCCCATTGAGCCGTCATGTGATCCACTGCGCGATCCGCTTCGTGATTCGCTTCGTGACTCGCTTTATGACTCGCCATCTCGTCCGCTCCGCGATGGGCCCTGTGATTCACTTTGTTGGCGCCTGATTGGTGTAAGTTTTGTGCGAAGCGGGGCGCGGTGATAGGTGCTTCCCGCATGCGAGCTGCATCGACAGCCTCGTTGAGGGCTTTTTGTTCTGCTGCCGCGGCATTGACCGCGATCGGCCTGCTCCAATCCCACTCTGTAAACTCGGAATCCGGCTTGGCTTCCAGCTTTTGGTTCCGCGGTTCTCGTGACTCTTGCTTTGACTCGATGTGCTGTCTGGATGAATGGCCGGGCCAGTGCGAATCCCTGTCCGCCAGACTGGTTTTTTTTACGTTTTTTAGGCCACTCGACAAATCCTTAGGGCTGCCGGGAGAAAAAGCCTTCACTTCATGGGCCGGCTCATCTGGATTGGTTTTGCCTGCGTTGGTTTTACCTTCGTTCACTCTCGCCTGGTTGCCTGAAAGAACATGTGAAAGAAATGTGCTTCCGCCTTCGGACCGTTCGGCTTCGGGCTCGCGGGGAGCCGAAGGCGACATCAGCGCCGTTATTTCATCCTGGCGCAGCGCCAATATCTCGATTCCCCCATCCACCGGCCGATTTGACAGAATCACCCCTTCGGGCCCGAGCGCATCACGAACTTTGCGCAGTGCCTCACTCGTTGTTTTGGCGAAAAATCGCTTGATACTCATGCTCTGGCTCCAAGGATAGAGGTGACTTTAATATTGCTGGAATCCGGCATTTCGGCGTGCGAGAGTATCTTGAGCTGCGGCAGCGCGCGGTGCAGGAAACGCGCCAACAACGTTCGCAAGGCCGCAGGCACCAGCAGCACTGGCACAAGCCCCGCCTGCTCCTGACGCTTGCTGGCGCCCGATGCTTCACGCAGCAGGGTCTCGGCCAGTCCTGGCTCGATGCCAGCCCCGTGCGTATTTCCCTGCAAAGCTTGTGTCAGCAACCTTTCCAGCCCCGAATCCAACGCCATCACCTGCAACTCGCCTGCCTGAGGCCAGATCTGCTGAACAATCGCGCGGCCAAGAGCGATTCTCACGAGAGCGGTCAGTTCATGGGGGTCCTGTACCCGGGAGGCATGTTCGGCGAGGGTGTCAGCAATGGTTCGCATGTCGCGGATGTGCACGTTTTCTTCAAGAAGATTCTGCAAGACCTTTTGCAGGGCGGACAGCGATAGCAACTTGGGAGTCAGGTCTTCCACCAGCCTGGGGGATTCTTTGGCCAGGCGATCGAGTAACTGCTGGACTTCGCCGCGCCCGAGCAATTCGGATGCGTGGTTATGCACGAGATGATTCAAGTGCGTGGCCACCACTGTACCGGCATCGACTACGGTATAACCCATGATTTGCGCCTGTTCGCGCTGGCTGCCTTCAATCCAGACTGCCGGCAGCCCAAACGCTGGATCGCTCGTAACCAGGCCCGGCAAAGTGCCTGAAACACTGCCGGGGTTTATGGCAAGGTAATAGCCTACGCTGACCTCGCCGCTGCCGATGGCTACGCCTTTCAGTGTGATGCGATAACCGTTGGGGCGCAGATCGAGGTTGTCGCGGATATGTATGGGTGGCGGGAGATAGCCTATCTCCTGGGCGAACTTTTTGCGCACCCCCTTGATTCGCCGCAGCAGCTCCCCATCCTGTGCTTTATCCACGAGGGGGATGAGCCGATACCCTACTTCGAGCCCAAGGATATCCACCGGAACAACGTCATCCCAACTCGCGTCCTGTATCTCCGGTTGCGTAGCAGGTACGACTGGTAGTCTGGTTTCAACCTGCCTCCGGCGCCGGGTTATCAAATACGCACTGCCTCCCAGTACCGCGGCCAGCAACAGGAAGGCGATATGCGGCATACCCGGTATGAGTCCCATGAACCCTACAATTGCAGCCGTGAGAATCAATACCTGGGGCCGCGAGAACAACTGATCCGTGAGCTGAGTGCTGATATCCTCGTCGGTGCCAACCCGGCTGACTACCAGACCAGCGGCGGTAGAGATGATGAGCGCAGGAATTTGAGCAACGAGCCCGTCGCCGATAGCGAGCAAGGTGTAATTCCTGGCAGCGGTAGCAAAATCCAGATCGTGCTGAAGCACACCGATGATCAAGCCACCGATCACATTGATAAAAAGAATCAGAATTCCTGCTACTGCATCGCCTCGCACAAACTTGCTGGCGCCATCCATGGAACCGTAGAATTCCGCTTCCTGGGCAATCGTGGCGCGACGCTTGCCCGCATCTTCCTCTCCGATGAGCCCGGCGTTGAGATCAGCGTCGATTGCCATTTGCTTGCCGGGCATCGCATCGAGGGTGAAGCGCGCTGAAACTTCAGCAATACGGCCGGCGCCCTTGGTAATCACAATAAAATTGATCACAACCAGAATGATGAACACGACAATGCCGACCGTATAATTGCCGCCGACCAAATAATGGCCAAATGCTTCGATAACCTTGCCCGCGGCCTCCGGTCCGCTGTGGCCTTCCATCAGCACGATACGGGTAGAAGCCACATTGAGCGACAGCCGCAATAATGTCGAGAGCAGCAGCACCGTGGGAAATGCCGCAAAATCCAGCGGCTTGTGCGTTTGAATGCTGACCAGAAGCACCATGATCGCGAGCGCGATGTTGAACGTGAACATGATATCCAGCAGGAATGCCGGAAGCGGCAGCACCATCATGCCGAGAATCATGAATATCAGTAAGGGACTGGCCAGGCTTCGAACCTTTATGCCTTTTAATCCCGCGAAGATGTCAGCCAGACTGGCGATCGAGTTCATGAATTATGCCTTTTCAAATACTTCTCACCTACTCGCCGGGATCCAGTTCGGCGGGAACCGGCAGGTCATCCGGAAATTGGGGAGCCTTTGCGAACTCCGCGGACTTGCCGGATTCGCGGTAACGGCGAAGCTGGTAGACATAGGCCAGCACCTCCGCCACGGCGTTATAAAGCTTATGCGGAATCTCATCGCCCAATTCGGCATGGTGGTAAAGGGCGCGTGCAAGCGGCGGGGCTTCCAGCAGCGGCACCTGATGCTGCTGGCCGATTTCACGAATTTTCAGGGCGAGAAGATGGGCGCCTTTTGCAACGACGCGGGGTGCGCGCATCTTGTCTTCGTACTTGAGCGCAATCGAGTAATGCGTCGGGTTGGTGACGATCACGTCGGCTTTGGGTATTTCGGCCATCATGCGTTTTCTTGCCATGGCGCGCTGCTGTGCGCGAATACGCGCCTTCACGTGCGGGTCACCCTCGGTTTCCTTGTTTTCCTGCCGAACTTCCTCCTTGGTCATCTTGAGCTTGCGATGGTGATCCCATAACCTGAACGGTACGTCTACCGCCGCCACCAACGCCATGGCTCCGGCTATCGCCAGAAAACTCATGATCACCAACTCTGCCATATGCCCGGCGCTTGCCGCGAACGGCGCGCCGATGAGCGACAGGACGGATTCTTTATGATTCCATATCGTCCAGATGCTTATCGCACCGACAAGCGAGGCCTTGAGGAGCGCCTTGACCAGCTCAACGAGACCGTGGAGCGAAAATATGCGAGCCAGGCCTTTTAGCGGATTGATGCGGTTGAAATCCGGCGTGACTGCCTTCCAGCTAAAAAGCCAGCCGGAAAGCAGCAATGGCGCAACGAGCGCGGCGGCAAACATCATGAGCAGATAGGGAGCCAGCGCCGCCACCGCCTGCAGGGATTGATCGAGCAGCCGCTCTCCGAGCAGGCTGGAATCGAAGCCGACTGCGGGCGGCAACTTCATTCCCTCTCGCAACAAATCGGAAAGCTGCACCGCGAGATGGCTACCCATCAGCCATAGGCCGCTTCCCGCTGTGATGAGTACCGCAAAGGTGGAGAGCTCCGGCGAACGCGGCACCTGCCCCTCGTCCCGCGCCTTTTCCAGCCGCTTGGGTGACGCGGGCTCGGTTCGCTCCATATCGCTTTCTTCACTCACCGCCAGTTCTCTCGAATAGGTTCATAACCGCCCCGCTACTGCACGGGTTTGCGGCATTATGGAACGGCTGAGAGCGACGCTATAGGAGGAAAAGACTGAAATTGATCCCGCAATTCCTCTTTAGGAAGGGATTAGGGCTTTGAGAAAACTGAAGTGGAAGAAATATTAGATGCTGATTGTCGCTTGGCAGGTATTTCGATTGATCCAATTAGCTGGCGCCGACAGGCCGAGGGGCTTGTAAATCCACTATGGTATTCGTCTTGATCTGTTTTATCTGGCCGCCTTCCCTGCTTAGCGAGTCCTCAGCCTTTTTACTCATGACGATAATGCTGATACGGCGGTTGACGGGATTGAACGGATCATCCGGATCAAACAGCACCGCGGAACTCAGACCCACGACACGCATCACCTTCTGTTCCTGCATGCCACCCAAGATGAGTTCGCGGCGCGAAGCATTGGCACGATCCGCGGACAATTCCCAATTACTGTAATTCTTTTCGCCATTTGCGTAGGACGTTGCGTCGGTATGACCTGAGAGGCTGATCTTGTTGGGCATCTCATTCAGTACCCCGCCAAGCTTCTGCAGAATCTCTCTCGTATGGGGCTCCAGCTCGGCTTGGGCAAGGCCGAACATGGGCCGGTTCTTGTCGTCGATAATCTGAATGCGCAAACCTTCGGTCGTAATGTCCAGCAGCAATTGCTTCCTGAACTGCCGCATGGTCGCGTTGGATTCGATCAGCTTTTCCAGCCTCTTCTTCAGATCTTCAAGCCTGACCATGTCGACCCGATCCAGCTCAGCCTGGGCAGCCTTGAGGTTGAGAGGTTTTTTGATTTCATTGTCATGCTCGGAGGTGCGTCCCTCACGCCGGATGATATTAATATTCTTTGCCCCCTGAATGATGCCAATTCCCTCCTGGCTGCCGGGCCCGCCCGTCCGCAGAACGTGCAGCGGAGACTGGAAATATCCTGCAATTCCCAGCAACTCCGCCTTCGTCGAGGAGCCAAGCAGCCACATGAGGAGAAAAAACGCCATCATGGCAGTGATGAAGTCGGCATAGGCGATCTTCCACTGGCCTCCATGACCGCGATGATACTTTTTGATTTTTTTGATGACGATGGGCCGTTGCCCTTGCCGTGCTTCAGCCATGATCGATCCCGCTTCCGATCATTTTTTCTTGGCCTGTCTTACGTGTTCCTCCAGTTCGGAGAAACTGGGCCGCTCGGTCGAGTACAGGACTTTGCGGCCAAACTCAACCGCCAGCGCCGGCGCATAACCATTTATGCTTGCAAGCAGGGTCACCCTGATGCATTGCAGCATCTTGGTGGATTCCCCCAGCTTCTGCTCCAATACCCCCGCGAAAGGGCCGACGAAACCATAGCCAAGGAGAATACCGAGAAAGGTGCCAACCAGGGCTTGTGCGACCAGCACACCCAGCTCGGATGGCGGCAAACCGACAGATGCCATCGTGTGGATGACCCCCATTACCGCCGCGACGATTCCGAAAGCGGGCATGCTATCGGCCAATTTAATAATGCAATGTACCGGCAGTTCACCCTCCTGGTGATGAGTTTCGATTTCATTGTCCATGAGGTTCTCGAGTTCGAAGGCGTTAAGATTCCCCCCGACCATGAGACGTAAGTAGTCCGTCATGAATTCCACGATCTCATCGTCTGCCAGAATGTCGGGATATTGAGTAAAAATCGCGCTTTCTTCTGGATTATCGACATCAGCCTCGATCGACATCAAGCCCTCCTTGCGCATTTTGGCGAGCAAGCTGTAAAGCAGCGCCATGAGGTCCATATAGATAGCTTTAGTGTATTTGGGACCCCGAAGTACTTTTGGTAGCGCCTTTACCGTCGCTTTCTGCGCTTTTTGCGTGTTACCCAGGACAAATGCTCCCACGGCTGCGCCGCCGATTATGAGCAGTTCGAGCGGCTGGTATAGCGCCGCAAGATGGCCCCCGGCAAGCGCAAACCCGCCAAAAACAGACACAAGAACGATGATGAACCCGATTATGACCAGCATTGACTGATGTCACCTGATGAGCTTGTTTTGTATCGCTGGCGCGCTGTAAGCCGCACCTGCGCCCCCGTAACTTTTTTAGAGACAACAAGCTGAGCGCCAGCGGTTAAATTTGTGTAAATCTCACTCTTGTAACGGCGGGGGTTGGCTTATCTTTAGATTAAACCCAGATAATCCATTAGACGGCTCTTCGAGCCTACGCGAGTGCTGGCGGTCGTCCTCATCTCGCCTCCTAATGGATTATCTGGGTTGAAGAAAGCGGAAGAAGAGGAAGGAAATTTCTGACCACTCCCGGTCCGAACGGATTTTCCTAACGGATGAGGTTTCCCGCATTTGGTGTGCGCCCGCGGGGATCAGGCAGTGCTGGAATAGAAGAAAATCCGCTGGCTTCCAGCGGAAGAAAAAGCTTTCGGCCACCGCAAGGTTGGGGGAACCTGTGATGGCTAAAAGCAGGAGGGATGGATACTAGCCCCGGTATTTCACTGGACCAGCTCAAAAATTATGAAAAACTACATGAACAATGGTATGGCCTCGCCAACAGGCAATCCGGTGAAATATCCGGATTAGGCGGCCGCTACCGCGAGCGCTGCCGCACGTGCCTTGTTGGTTTTGCCCGCGCGCGAAGGCACATGGCATAGGCCGCATACATAGCGCGCGTGGAGATCGTTGCTATGCACCACGAATTGGCCGCCGCACTGTGTGCACGACGCAGTTTGAAGCATTCTCGCCTCAAAGAACCGTACCAGCGTCCAGGCGCGAGTGAGGCTCAATACAGGTTCCATCCCGGTGACCTTGCAGTGCTCCAGATAGAGCTTATAGCTTTTGACGATAGCCGCGGTACCTCGACAATCGGCATGCCTGATCAGATACCGGTATATATCGGCAAATACGGAAGAATGAATATTGGGCTGCCAGGTCAGGAACCAGTCCGCGGAGAACGGCAGCATCCCCTTGGGCGGAGACACTCCCTTCAATTCTTTATAGAGCTTGATCAGCCGCTCGCGGCTCAGATTGGTTTCGTTTTCCAGCAATTGCAGGCGGGCGCCCAGATGAATCATCTCGATCGCGGTTTGAATCTCCCTGGCTTCCGACACGACGCTTTTCTTACGCATGATAATGTCCTCGTTGGCGTCGGAGTTTCAGGAAATTTCTTCAGCAGGCTGGCCCGCCATCAAAATAGCGGCATGGGACTGCGCCATTGCCTTGTCTTTGGTGTAATTGGCCAGCATGCCGAATATCAGGTTGTCGTCAAAACGTATCCGGCACAGCATCATATTGGAGTTTGCCAGTTTAAGAATCTGGCCTGGCGTCAGCACCTCAAGTATGTCGGCAATGTCCTTGCTTATTCCCAACCTGAAAATGGCCATATCCTTGTCAATGGCAACCATTTGCTGGGCCAGCATAAGATATGTCAGATTGAGTTCCTTGATTTCGGTGGTCAGTTCGTTGGCTTTCATTTTTCCTCCCCCATTAATGTGATGGCGCTATTTTGCGTAGTCACACAGCCTTGCAAAACCGGAATGCATCCGATTTTCGAGTAGGAACCAAAAGGAATTTCATGTAGGAAAATTTCCTACACACTACCAAGGGGGGAATTTGCAGCGACAACGGCTGACTGAGATGTACTGAATATATTGGAACGGATGGGTCCGCTTCCCTATATCCCTTTACTACGGTTGCTCAACGACTATTTTTGAAGGAACTTTAGCGCCGGCAGAAATATTTTTGAAATATGAATTCGGCTATATGTGCCCTGCTAACGGCTAGCGCAACTTTCTTGCCAATGCATCATAGAAGGCGCTGATCTGCTGCTTTATGCTGCGTGCGCCGTTTTTGTCTTCCTTGGCAAAATCATCCACCAGCGCCTCGATTGCCGGCCGTTTTTCCCTGAACTCGGCTACCACTTCAGAAATATCGCCGGGCCTAAAAAAGCCGCCATCCCTCAGGTCGGGCAATTCAGGGGGGGAATTGTCGGATTTTACCCACCCTGCCAGATCATAATCGTAGGGAAAGACGACCCAATTGCCATCAGTTTCGACGACCTTGATATTCCAGAGCCCTTGGGAATCGGGGATATCGCCGGGAAAAATACGCAATTCCCAATCATAATTTCCAACCAGTGCCTGAAAAAGGAGGATACGGATAATATCCTTTGGGTCGATAGCCTCAATGGTTGAACCGGCGGCACGGGCGTCCTTTTGAGCATTTACGATACTGGTAAATATATAGGGCTTGTCCGGATCCTTGAGGCGCGCATCCGCGGCACGTATCTCCTTGCCGTCCGCATATTTGACGAAGGTTTTGATATCTTCCAGGAAGAAAGCCGGCATTGGCCGGTCCGCCACAAATCCGCTTGGCTGCGGCTCAACGGGCGCCTTGTTCGTTTTGCTATCGATATAGCTGAAGCTTGCCGGAGCTGCCTCAAAGCCCGGTATGGAGAGAAGTTCCTGAACCTTGTAAACGAGTGCTTCCCGGTGCGGGGAAAGCCCTCCCCAAACTCGATGGAAACGTACTGAAGAGCCGGGTTTGCCGCCGCAATGCGTGGCTATCCCAACCGTTTTCAAGCCGTCAAACAACGTCCCCTTTGAAACTCTATCGTCTCCTTCTTTTTCGAAGCTCAGGGTCATTTTCGGGAAGGGGCACTGCGCTTCAACCTGACTGGTATTTCCGCGTAAATGTACTTGTACAGGCAAATTGTGCCTGCCTTTCCTGTCTGTCCATGAAAGCTGCCCCGGCGCCTCGAATTCCTTGATGTCCTCAGGCACTTCTGTGTTCGGCGGGGCGCGATGCTTCCATAAATTGCCGTAGTCGGTCTTCAGCGTGAAGACAATCTTTTCCTTGGTGGTGAAGATTGGCGCCTTGCTATGACCTACGTCCGCCGCTGGGCCCGCGGCCAGGGCAATTGGAACAGCGTGTGGCGCAAAGGATGACCATGCGGCCAGGACCGCCAGTATGACGAACTTGACAAGATACCTCTTCATTGGAGCCTCCGGGCTTAGGTCTGCGCTTGGCGCTATCCTTGGCGCTATCACGTGCACGCCGGCAATTCGACGTACAGACATCCTCGTCATTACGAGGATGAAATTCTATCGTAGGAGATAATTACCGATTTTCAAGTTCTATATTGGCAAGCTGGAGTGTGAATATGAGGGCTTCGATTTTATGCAAAAGGTTGCGAGTCATCCTAATCTAAGTTAAGTGATGCTTCTCGTGTCTCGCGCACGTTAGAGCAAGAAGGATTTCTCCGTGTGGAGACCACTGAACTTATATTTCGATTTTTGGGGATTATTATGAATGCAATATCACTGCTGCATGCAGAGGCCGGGAGTACCCCGAGCGGGACAGGGAGTTTTGTTTACTTTACGAATCTTTCTGTCGAGGTACAGAACATCGCTTTTAACAAGATTGTGGGAATGTGGGGTCATACAACCTCCGGAACCTGGAGCTTTTTCCCGTGCAGTTATAATCGCTCCGCACCAGGCGATACCGAAGTATGGCAAGCTCATATTACCGGAACAGAGATTGATCAGTTTGCTCTCAAATATCAGGTCGCAGGGAATATTTACTGGGATAACAATTCAGGGTATGACTATCGACTGGCCACGGGACCTGCACATACGGATGGCATCGGTACAGTGGTCATTAACCCGAACATACTCGTCGTCGGTGTGTACGTCGACCCCGGCGGAAAATTGAATGTCGAAATCCTGGTAAAAAATCTGGACTTCGCCAAGACGGTGGCCATTGTTTATACCACGGATAACTGGATTACTTTCCATAATGCATTTGGCAGTTACAAAACCAGCTATCCCCCCGCCACGCAACCCCATCAGGCAAATACCGAATTGTGGGA
Source organism: Nitrosospira sp. (assembly GCA_035493655.1). GTDB lineage: Bacteria > Pseudomonadota > Gammaproteobacteria > Burkholderiales > Nitrosomonadaceae > Nitrosospira. Next base: position 1,183 of record DATJHX010000041.1, on the reverse strand, counting down.
AGTAAATACGTCAGTAGGCGTGGGCGCAACAGGCTCGTTCGCCGCCTTTTACACTGTCGACGGTGTCACGTACTGGGACAATAACTTTACACTCAATTATTCCTTTTCGTGAAATCCGGATACCCGGCAGCATTCGCTGCCCATACATTCAATACCCTCTCGGCCTAAACCAATTTTCCAACTTTCGACCCAGAACTCGCCACACCTGGGCGAGACTCATCGTGTCCGGGTGACCTCCGAAATGCGGGTTTTTCTGCGCATCATCCTTCCTGATACATGCTGGAAATGTCGGGCTTCTAAAGGAATTCAGTGGAGACAACGAATTTCCCCGAGTTAACGCGCCTACCTGAATTTAACCAAAATTTAACCGAAATTTAACCGTTTCTTTATGACTATTGTCGTGCGTCCGCATAACCTCCGGTTGTGCCTGAGATTTTGCAGAGAGTAGTTACCGGCCTGATCGGTCGCTGCGGGAAATCTTGTGGTACGAACACAGAACCCGGTATCTGATACCGGCACTGGTCTATTTTTTAAATCTTACTGGAGCTCAGCACTATGAGATATAAGCACTCAACCAGATTTTATGCAGCGGGTACCACTATTGCCGTGACTTTGGGGGCGGTTCTTGCAGGTCCTGCATTCGCTCAAAATTACTCTGCTTTTGATATTGGCTCGCTGGGTACGGGAGCTACTTACGCAACAGCCATTAATGCTTCAGGACAAGTAACGGGAAATTCGGTTACGAAGGATGGGCCTTATCATGCTTTCGTGACCCAAGCCAATGGCGTTGGCATGACTGATCTTCGCACTCTTCCCGGCGGCTTTAATAGCTATGGCTTCGCTATCAATGACAAGGGTCAAGTTACTGGTAAATCAGATTATCTTGACTATCCAGGTGTCCCGGGGGCTTCTACTTCCCCCTATGCATTTATTACTGACATTAAGAGCGATATGAATTTAGTGACTCCATCTCGCTCTTGGAGCCATAGTGAAGGCCACGGGATCAACAATTCCGGGCAAATAGCAGGGTTCAGTGGAATCGACAACAGCAATGGAGGTGTATTTGTTACCGATGCTGACGCTGTGAATCCAAGGCATATAGGCAACCTGAATTCATATGAAGATGAAGGTTATGATATCAATGCTTCTGGCCAGGTTGTAGGTAATGCCCACATCTCTTCGG
>DATJHX010000040.1:0-5146 GCA_035493655.1 Nitrosospira sp. | reverse complement strand
CCAGCCTCTGGACTATGAGGGCGCCGTGCCCATATGGTTTGATAAAACGTTCAAGAAAATTGACGGCAGGATAATCCGGGAAATTTTAGGTAACGAGATTTGTCCAGGGCACAACATGGACGTCCTGGACGCCATTCTTGTCAATCGGAAACAATGGTTGGCCTTAGAGGGTGAAAACCTGGTCTTTTTACAGCGGTTGCTTGATTTTCATTATCGAGCTTTTGTCAGCGGTAATTTCCGTCATGAAACGGCTTTCAAGTATTATTTGCCGGAAATTTATGTCTATTATTTGGGGCGCATGTATCAAACTTATGGAACACCGACTGATATAGATAAACGTACCCTCGATCCTGAAGGAAAAATTGAAGGCATGCGTCGGATTGCTCTGCAGTATTGCAAGGATGAGCTGATCGGGTATTCCCTCAATGCGTTCGATGCCGCCTTGGCAGTATCCGCGCTTGTGCTGCTGGAATATGAGCCGAGACATGACGGAGTTATAGCTGCTGGCCTAAACGTGCTAAGCCACGCGATGGGGGAAGGGAGAGGCAGGCACCCTTATAGAGCCTATGAGTGGAACCGCATGCGCCATCCCACCCGAATTCTGGTCGGCAGCGAGGTTGCAACCTCGCTGTTTGTGCTGAGAGCCTGCAGCGAAGCCCAACGCTATCTCAAAAACGAGGAATTTATAAATCAGGGAACATGACAGAACCAGATTTCCGGGCGCGACTCTTGTCGACATCGTTGGGCACGTAAAAATGGGCTAGCATCTCACATCGAGTTCAAATCTTCCATCGCGTCAATAACCATTCCCGTACCAATCGCTATCAGAAGGATATCCGCTGCGACGCGAACGTAACGATATCCAGGGGACGGATAACCCAATTGCCCCATCAAGGCAGGAGGCAGGTTGTAAAAGATTACGCTGGGGGGTAACGGATAGCCCACCCTCCACTGCCTTGCCTGCCCTGGAGGCATGCAGCCGTTATATTTTTTCGCCAGACCGGGCGGGCACCGGCCAGTACGGAATCTTAGCGCAAAATAATCATAAATCAAGCCTCGCTGGCGGTTGTCGAAGCTGTAGATCGCATAATTACCGTTTCGATAATTCCGGTTTCCTCCCTGGTAATTCCAATTTCCCTCCTGATTACCGTGATGACCATGGTAATCCTTGTTGCCGTTACCCCGGCCTTTTCCTCCGTGATGCCCCTGTTGGCGCTCATTTCCGCCGTCGTTATGGTTCCCGGCCCAGGAGGGTTTATCAGCCAAAGCGGGCCCGGAGATAAATAAGGAAAATGCCACAATAAAAAGGGATAAATCCAGAAAAGATTTACGCATGAGTACATTAAGAAGCATGAGTATATTAAAGGAACCGCTGAACAAATCCTCGGTGAGCGCGTTGCTGTTAAAATCGGGATGATCATAAGGCGAGCGACGCTGGTCGTAGCTGGGACTACGATGCCAAGGAGCGCAACGCCATGAGCGCCGGATTTTACCGCAACCCGGATGGGACGGGGCTTTGCAGGCGGTCTGCCTTGTCAGGCTCCTGGCGAAGGGGGTCAACCATTCGCGTCGTCGCCTTTCGCGCATCCCATCCCGCGAAGCCGCCGTCGCGCCAGCGGAGATTTGTTCAGCGGTTCCTTAAGAAAAGTCAAAAATATTCCCGGCAGCTCAAACAGGAACCGCCAACTATTGGTAACCTGGAGTAGCCCGGAACTGACGGAAAATCCGTAAATTATCGCTCGCCGGCAGCCCATGGAGCCTACGCAGCCGACTTACAGCCGACTACGTGGCCGACATAGTGCTATAACGCTGCTGTCGCCCGAGGGTTTACATCTCTGCTGTAGAGCGGCTGTATGGGAGATGCTACTCACCGGTCGAACGTAGCTGAAGTACCCATTTAAGGAGTTATGTCCCCAACCACTCCTCCAGCGCGGGACGCAATCGCTGAAATGAAGAGTAACCTCTGGTTAAAAAGCGATAGCCCGCTCCGTCCTCCACCATAATCGCCGCCGGGAAACCGGTCACACCCAGCCGGCGGGATCGGTGAAAATGCTCGAGAGTCAGGTTCCTTGCCAGTTCGGATTCGAATGTCTGCATGAAGTGCTGCGTCTCCAACCCCACGCTACCCGCCAACCGGGCCAGGACAACGGCACTTGTGACGTTTTGCTGTTCGGCATAAAAAGCCGACTGTACCGCTTTGAAAAACGGAAACACCGATTCAGCGTTAATCACAGACGCGGCAACTGCTCCACGGCTCGCCGGCTCGGTGTCATAAATAAATCCTTCAGGCAGTGCGCCTTCAAATCGGAAGGGCTGGCCCGTCATCCGATTCACCGCTTCCCAATGATGGAGAATTTCCTGGCGTTGAGCGGGAGGCATGGGATTTTTGGTGCCGGGCCGCAAACCTCCCATCAATAATTCCAGCTTTAACCGGTCGCTGTATTCGTCCCGAATTTTCTCGATTACAGGCGAGAAACCCCAGCACCAAGAGCACATGGGATCGGCAACGTACAGCAGGGTTTTTTCCTTCATACGGACCTCTTCCATCCTGCATTTCAAGGCAGTAGTAAGCCACTTTCGGGAAGATGAACGAATGTCAGGGCTTCTCCGGATTATCGAATCTTCCCGATCGTCCTTTCGATGTAGTCCTTATAGTCCTGTCGATATGCCTCGATTTTGCAGTGAAACAGGAGAAACCCGAAGGGTGCTTCAGCAACTTCCTGATCAAGCAGCAGCGCGCGAAGCTTTCCGGCGCTCGTGCTCCTGCAGAAAACGCTTGCGTATGCGAATGGTTTTCGGCGTAATCTCCACCAGCTCATCATCAGCAATAAATTCGATGGCGGATTCCAGTGTGAGCTGAATCGGCGGAGTCAAGGTCACGGCTTCATCGGTTCCCGACGCGCGAATATTGGTGAGCTGTTTGCCCTTGATGGGATTGACCACCAGATCGTTATCCCGGCTATGGATGCCGATCACCATTCCTTCGTACAAACGGTCTCCAGGGCTGACAAACATGCGCCCACGCTCCTGCAATTTCCACAGTGCGTAAGCCACCGCTTCTCCCTGCTCAGCGGAAATCAGCACACCATTGCGGCGAGCGGCAATATCCGGCCGCATGGGCGCATATTCGTCAAATACGTGGCTCATGAGACCCGTTCCCCGCGTCATGGTCATGAAGTCAGACTGGAAGCCGATCAGACCGCGTGCGGGAATACGGTAGTCCAGCCTTACCCGACCGCGTTCATCGGAAAGCATGTCCTGCAGATCACCCCGACGTGCGCCTAGGGCCTCCATCACGGCCCCTTGGTGAGCCTCCTCCACATCCACTGTAAGTAGCTCAAATGGCTCACATTTTACGCCGTCAATTTCCCGAATCACCACGTGCGGGCGCGATACCGCAAGCTCATACCCTTCGCGGCGCATGCTTTCGAGCAAAATGGTGAGATGCAATTCTCCGCGCCCGGAAACCAGGAATGAATCGGTATCACCGGTTTCCTCAAGCTTCATCGCAACATTGGTAAGCAGTTCTTTTTCGAGCCGTTCGCGCAATTGCCGGCTGGTCACGAATTTTCCTTCTTTTCCCGCGAAGGGAGAGGTATTCACCTGGAAATTCATTGTCAGCGTAGGCTCATCCACGGCGGGCATGGGTAACGCCTCCGGGCGATCAGTATCAGCCAGAGTCGCACCGATGCAAAGCTCTTCAACACCATTGATCAGCACAATGTCTCCGGCAAGCGCCTCATGCAGTTGCACGCGCTCGATGCCGCGAAAACCCAGCACCTGGTTGACCCTGGCCTTCTTCGGCATATTCGTTCCCGCCATTACCATCACCTCCTGGCCAGGCTTGAGCCGTCCCCGGCTGATCCGTCCGATACCGATCCGTCCCACAAAACTGGAATAATCCAGCGCGCTGATCTGAAGTTGCAGCGGGCCCTCGACATCGCCCGCCGGTGCCTGAACATGGCTCAGTATGATGTCAAACAGCGGGCGCATATCTTTACCCGTCTGTTTCAGGTCCAGCATGGCGTAACCATTGAGCGCCGAGGCGTACACCACCGGGAAATCCAGTTGTTCTTCATTTGCGCCCAGTTTGTCGAACAGATCGAAAGTATGATTCACAACCCAATCCGGACGCGCGCCGGGGCGGTCAATCTTGTTAACGACGACGATCGGGCGCAACCCCAGAGCCAGGGCTTTCTTCGTGACAAAGCGGGTTTGCGGCATGGGACCTTCCACCGCATCCACAAGCAGCAGTACCCCGTCCACCATCGATAAAACGCGCTCCACTTCGCCGCCGAAATCGGCATGGCCAGGCGTATCGACAATATTGATATGCACGCCTTCGTAGTCGACGGCACAGTTTTTCGCAAGTATGGTGATACCGCGCTCGCGCTCGATGTCACTTGAATCCATCACCCGTTCGGCGATATGCTGGTGGGCGGCAAAAGAACCTGCCTGATGCAACAGCTTATCCACCAGAGTCGTCTTGCCATGATCGACGTGGGCGATAATTGCAATATTGCGTGTGGGACGTAACATGGAGAACCTCGGGTCGAAACAACAAAAGGGCGGGATTATATCAGGTAGCCGGAAAGTCCGCCCGTACCAGTAGGGACGAATCATTTGGCGGTTGGTTCAATAAAAGAGGGGGCAGCGAAACTTATCAGGCTGGTTTTAACTCCTCTTCCTTCGAAAATAAGGCTATCTCTGACGATCGCGGAAACCGCCAGCATAGCCCAGCCTACTTTCTCGTTAGCCGAAAAGCGGCGTGTGCATCAAGTAGAAATGATCGGCGGAGCGAACGCAATTTCATACTCTTGGGTGCTCTTGATGGGTTTCACTGCGTTTCACCCATACCGATGTACCATGAACGGACGAACGTTGAAATATCCGGTAGGATGGCTGAAGCTTAGCCAACCCATCATTGCTCTACTTCCAGGTCAGGCTATGCCTGACGATCGTGGAAAGATGCCTGGATAGCCCTCAGCCTGCTTTTTGCCTGTCAAGAGCTCTGCATGTGGCTACGCACACGGATCAAGTTACCAAAACCGCCCTATGCCCCAGCCTGCTCGGCAATGAATGCCTTGACGGCGTCGGCATCGGCATTCATTACCAGGTAGCGTTGCGACAAGCTTTCGATATTCTC
>DATJHX010000039.1:0-11465 GCA_035493655.1 Nitrosospira sp. | reverse complement strand
TTTCCCTCGGGTCACTCCACGAGATTCATTCCCACGAGACTCCTTAATTCCAATTTAACTTTAGCACTGGAATAAATTATTACTATGGCCATATAACAGTTCCCTGCTACCCTGAAGGGGAACAATGCTGAGCCATTATCTTTCTCGCTTTATGTTATAGGTAAAGCTAAAGAAAAACGGGATGAGTTTTACAAAATGGCTGCACATTAATTGCATTTTATGCCACTGTCTGAATCTGGATTACAAATAAAGGTTGAGCGAGCATGTTGAATATGTTCACCCCGATTGGCCGAACGCCACAACATGGTCAACCTCCAGCTTGATGCCTATTTTTTCCCCTATTGCATGGTTATGGTGGCTGGGCACTAGTGAGAGAGCAGTCGCGCCGCCGGGCAGGCGAAGCGTATAAAGAATATCGGCGCCCCGGAAGGCTTTGTTCAGCACCGCCGCCCGCAAGGGACTGGCGTCATCATGCACAATATCGTCAGGGCGAATGAGCACGTCCACGAGAGAGCCAGGGCTGCACAAGAGGCAGTAACCCGAGATGCATTCGTGCGGTATGGTTCCTGTGAGAATCCCCAGCTCTATTTCCACATGATGCGAGTCGAGCATCTTGCCGGGTAGAAATACCCCCTGGCCAATGAAATTCGCAACAAACCGGTTGGCAGGCCTGTGATAGAGGTTGTAGGCCGTGTCCCACTGCTGTATTTCGCCGTCATGCATGACCCCGATCTCGTCTGCGATCGCAAAAGCCTCGTCCTGGTCATGGGTGACTAGAATCGCGGTGGCATTCTGGCTCTTGAGGATTTCACGCACTTCCAGGCTCAAGCGTTCGCGCAAGCTCACATCCAAATTGGAGAAAGGCTCATCCAGTAACAGCAGGTCCGGTCGCGGGGCAAGCGCACGTGCCAAGGCTACGCGTTGCTGCTGGCCCCCGGAGAGTTCGTGAGGATATTTCCTTGCTGCGTCAGTAAGACTCACGGTTTGAAGCATCTCCGCAACCCTGGCCTCGCGCTCGGCTTTCGGGAGCCGGTGCAGGCCAAAGCCAATATTTGCGGAAACAGTCAAATGAGGGAACAGCGCGTAATCCTGGAATACCATGCCGATGTGGCGCTGTTCAGGGGGCAGGCTCAAGCGCATGCTGCTGACCACTACTCTTTTGAGGAGAACTTCCCCAGCCAAGATGGGTTCAAACCCGGCGATACAGCGCAGCACGGTTGTCTTGCCGCAGCCGCTGGGCCCCAGCAGGCATCCGATATCGCCCCTTTTCAGCATGAGCGATAAATCGTTTACCACGGTTTGCCGGCCATAGGCCTGCCGGACGTTTCTGAGCTCAAGCAGCGTATTCATTGATGGTCAGACGGGCTAAAACCTATTTATCGGTTTGCTGCATAAAGAACAGAATAGGGAACAGGCCCGCCAGAACCAGCGTCACCGCTGGAAGCGCCGCCTGTTCCCATTGTCCTTCCGAAGTCATTTCAAAAATCCGCACCGCAAGCGTGTCCCATCCAAAAGGCCGGGTCATCAGTGTAATAGGCATTTCTTTCATCACATCCACGAATACCATTGTGGCTGCCGTGAACAGGCCGCCTTTCAGCATAGGCAAGTGAACGCGCCGCAAAATTGACCAGCCACTCAAGCCTAGCGCCATCGCGGCTTCATCGATGTGCCCGGTTATACGCTGCATGGCGCTGTCTATGGGGCTGTGGCTCACCGCGAGAAAACGGGTCATGTAGGCGATGAGCATGGCGGCGAGAGTGCCCTGGATCAGTAGTCCGGTTTCGACGTGGAACCATTCCATTGCCATTTCCCCCAACCAGTTGTCCAGCCATGCCAACGGAATAAAAATTCCCACTGCCAAAACAGCGCCCGGCAGTGCGTAGCCGATGGTGGAGATGCGTACCGCGGTGCGTGTGACGGTATCAGGGTGACGGCGTGTTGCATAGACCAGAAGCAAAGCGACGGAACAGGTAAGCAGGGCGGCGAGGCCGGATATCAGCAGAGAATGCCAGAGAAATTCCAGATAACGCTCGTCGAAATCCCGCATAAAGACATTTGCGGCCCAGATGCTGAGTTGGATAACCGGTAAAAGGAATGCAAAAAATAATGTGCCCGAGGCAAACCCGGCAACCAGCCAGGCACGCGAGCCGGTGAGAGGGATACGATCCGCGCGCGCGCTCTGCTTGAGCTCGGCGTAGCGTGTGCGTGAACGGAGCTGTTGTTCGATAAGAATCAATGCAAAGACGATCACGATCAGCAGGGATGCGAGCTGAGAGGCGGCGGGCAACGAAAACATGGCAAACCATGCCTTATAGATGGCTGTAGTGAATGTGTCATAGTTGAAAACCGCGACGGTACCGAAGTCCGCAAGCGTTTCCATCAGCGCCAGCATCAGCCCGCTGGCGATCCAGGGCCGGGCCATGGGCAGCGCAAGTTTGAAAAATCCCTGCGTACGGTTAAGGCCCAGGGTTTGTGCAGCCTCCAGCGAGCGCCTACCCTGGGTGAGAAATGCATTGCGCGCCAGCAGATAGACATACGGGTAAAATGCCAGAATCATGACAATGATAACACCGCCCCGGCTGCGCACATCCGGGAACCAGGACAGTTCTGGCCCCAGCCAGCTCCGCAACGTGGTTTGAACCGGGCCGACGTAATCGAACAGCCCGATCGCCACGAACGCGGTGACATATGCGGGAATGGCAAGCGGCAGCAATAAGGCCCAGGAAAAGAATTTCCGGCCGGGAAATTCGCAGACGGCGGTGACCCACGCCAGGCTGACTCCCAGCACCGCGACGCCGCAGGCAACTCCCAGGGTGAGCCAGAATGTATTGCTCAGCAGGGTGGGGAGCGTTGTATCGACGAGGTGTTGCCAGACATCACTCGCCGGAGCGAAGAATGACGACAGGATGGTGCCGACGGGAATCAGTACGATTGCTGCGGCCAGGATGGGGATCAGGCGCCAGCGCAGCGGGCTCCGGCGTTCTACGCTCAGGAGGCGGAAAAAGGAGTTTCCGGTGTGTGTAGTATTATTCGCCGTGGAGCTAGGGCCTGTTAACACTTATTTCGCAGCTCGCGACGGCGACGGATTTCATCCAGCGCAAGGCACGAATCGCGTGGCAGAGTAGGTCTCTGCAAGCGGTGAGCAACGAAGGGCTGGTCGAAATCCATCCCGTCCCTTGGGTTGCGCGTGAAAAACGCGGGTGCTGCGTTGCAAAGCTTGTCCATAGGCCGACTATGCCCTGCGCTTCGCGCCTTGCCCGCGCATTTTTCACGCAGCAACGCGGGTGCGAAATAAGTGTTAACAGGCCCTAATAACCTCACTTTCCACCCCTGGGCCTACCGATAGCCGGCCCGATCCATCAGTTTGACGGCGTCCGCTTGCAGTTCGCCGGCCCTTGTTACATTGATGCGATTTTGCTTGAAAGTGCCCCAACTCGCGACGAGCGGATCCGTCTTGACTTTGGGATTGGCCGGGTACTCCATATTCACGTCGGCAAACAGGTTCTGCGCTTTTTCCGATGACAGAAATTCGAGCAATTTGATTGCGCCTGGAGCGTTATGCGCGTATCTTGTAACACCTGCGCCCGAGATATTTACGTGGACTCCGCTATCCGCCTGGTTGGGCCAGAAAATCGCCAGAGGAAGTGAAGGGTTCTTATCCATCAGGCGTCCGTAGTAATAAGTGTTGGCGAGGGTTACGTCACATTGCCCGGCGGCAACCAATTCCATTGCCTTGGTTTCATCGGACAGGGGGTCGATGGCCAGATTGGCAACCCAGCCTTTTACAATTTGTTCGGTTTTAGCTTCGCCATGCTCGGCAATCATCATTGCCACCAGAGACTGGTTGTATACTTTCTTTGAAGTGCGCAGGCACAGACGCCCCTTCCATTTCGGATCAGCCAGGGCTTCGTAAGTCGACAGATCGGAAGGTTTTACTTTTTGCGTGTTGTATATGATGGTGCGGGCTCGTACTGACAGGCCAAACCATTGGTTTTGCGGATCGCGCAGGTAGGCGGGAATATTGACCTCCAGCGTTTTGGATTCCACCGGCCGCAGGAGCCCTTCGCGGGCGGCTTCCCAGAGGTTGCCTGCATCTGTAGTGATTAACATATCGGCAGGTGTGTTCTTTCCTTCGGCTTTCAGTCGGGCAAGTAACGCGCCTTCCTTATCGGTAACAAATTTAACGCCGATGCCGGTATCCTTGGTGAAAGCATCGAACATCGGTTTTATGAGCTGTTCGATTCTGGCTGAATAAACAACCACTTGCTCTGCACGTGCCGCGCTGGCGCCAAGCAGGCCGGCACAACAAACGATTGCGGCAACATAACGGTATAAGGCGCGGCTCGACATTTTTTTCTCCGGATATGAATAGCGGGAGCTATTATTGTCATATTATAAATGATAATAATTATCAGTAAAGTGCCACATTAATTATCATGGAAAAATCGCAGCCGACTTCGTCTCATCAGCGCTTGCGAGAGCTTCTGGCGATCCCGGAGCGGCAGCGTACGGAAGCTCAATGGGCTGAAATCAACGAGCTCGAGATTATGCTGACTCCAGCCAACCGGGTTACGGCTCCGGAGCAAGTCCCCCGGCGCAAAACGTCTGCGCCTAACGATCAGCCAAAACCCCGCGAGGGCCCTCAAGGAAAATGGGTATTGAGAAAGCCCCGCAAGAGGCCGCCCAGAGGAGTGCCCTAGCAAATAAACGCTCGATTACTGAACGCTTGCGCGGTACTGTTCAGGATTGTTCCTCAAACGTACCCAACCACATATATTCCATCATTTTTATCGGAGAGAACGATGCAGCTCACAACTACCCCGAGCATCGAGGGCAAACGCGTCACCAGATATTGTGGGGTCATTGCGGGTGAAGCCATCCTCGGCGCCAACCTGTTCAAGGATTTGTTTGCCGGGATTCGGGATCTGGTGGGAGGCCGTTCCGGCACCTACGAGAGAGAGTTGCAGCGCGCGCGGGAGATTGCGCTGGAAGAGCTGACGCAACGCGCTGTGGACCTGGGCGCAAATGCCGTGATCGGCATCGACATCGATTACGAGATCATGGGCAAGGAAAATGGCATGCTGATGGTTTCCGCGAGCGGGACTGCAGTAATTGTTGAGTAGCGTGGGGACGAGGTTTGGTTCTGCGCTCGCCTGGCCCTTTCCTGCGCCCGTTACTCCCCTCCCTCGCTTGTACGGGGGAGGGGTTGGGGGAGAGGGGCTTGTTGGGTAGACAGGAGAAAGCCCAAAGTCACCAGGGCACAAGCTTCCCGTCATAAGCGAAGAATTTACCCGAATCAGCCATCATTAGGCGGCTGATGACCTGGCGCATTCCGGATACACTTTGGTTTACCGAGATCAGTGCCTTCGGTCCACCCATATCGGTTTTTACCCACCCCGGATGAAAAACCACCGCGATCACGCCTGATCGTTTAAGATCGATAGCGAGCGTTTTTACGACCATATTCACTGCGGCCTTGCTGGATCGGTACATATAGCTGCCCCCACCGGTATTATCTGTGATACTGCCCATTTTGCTGCTGATCGTCACGATCGTTTTCTGGCTTCCTCGAGCGATGTTGGGGGCAAACGCCTGCGCCATCTTCAGCGGCGCCATGGTGTTAACCAGGAATGCGCGGACCCATGCCTCATAATCGACATTGTCGAAAGTGCCCGCATGAGAATCCGTATAAACGCCAGCGTTATTGATCAGCAGATCGATAGGTTCGCCGGATAGCGACCGCGCCAATTCGTCGATCCTGTCGTGGTCAGCGACGTCCAGGGCATAAACGCTGACCCTGTCAGGATATCTTGTTGCTAAGGTATTAAGCGCATCCGCCTCCTCAGGGGTGCGGCAGCAAGCCAGGACCCGCCAGCCATCCTCGGCATATTGCTTTGAGAATTCCAGGCCTATCCCACGGTTGGCACCGGTGATCAGTGTCGTTTTCATGCTTTCCTCCATTTTCATATTTGCGGAGCAAGGGAATTCCGAAACGAATAGCTGTTGTCTAAAATTATAGATAACAGGGCGCAATACCAGAGGATCAAAAAAAAAGAATCAGCAGATGCTGTCCGAAAACCCATTTGACCACAGGCTGAGATTGCGGCTTGGCGGAGCCGATGAGCGGGAAGCCGGTGAACGAAATAATAAAGCAAAATAAAGGAGAGAAGAATATGACTCAGAAGATTGCATTGGTGACAGGCGCATCCAGTGGCATAGGGAGAGCTACGGCCAGGCTTCTTGCAAAAAATGACTACTACGTATTTGCCGCGGCGCGGCGCATGCCAAGATTGGAACAGCTACGATCCGAGCATATCGAGCCAGTCAGGCTGGATGTGATGGATGAAGAAGCTGCTCAAGCCACCGTAAACCACATCATCGCAACAAAGGGAAGAATCGATGTGCTGGTAAATAATGCTGGGTACGGCCAGCTCGGGGCAATCGAATGTGTTTCGATAGAGGCCGCTCATCGTCAGTTCGAGGTTAACGTTTTTGGCTACGCGCGATTCATGCAGGCGGTTTTGCCACACATGCGGGAGCAGAAATCGGGATGCATAATCAATGTTGTTTCGGCACTGAGCAGGATTTCCGTTCCTGGTTTTGGCTGGTATGCAGCCTCCAAGCATGCTATCGAAGCCCTGACTGATGCCTTGAGAGGAGAGGTAATGGAGTTCGGGATCGATGTCGTGCTCATCGCCCCAGGTTTGATCAGAACCGAATTCGTCCCTAATCAGCTAAGGCTGCTTGAAACAGTCGCGCACCCATCGGCCTATCGAAAACTTCTGAAAGGTGTACACAAGCTTCTGGCTGACGAACCCGAGGCGCCCGGGCCGGAAATTATTGCACAATCCGTGCTGAATGCCTTGAGGGCTGCCGTTCCGCCGGTACGTCATGCGCTGCCTCTCGATTCCAAGGCGGCTATTGCGGCCAGATGGCTGCTTGGGGATCGCCTCTTTGCCTGGAGCGTCCGACGACAGATGAGATTCTAACCCTGCTGTCTTTACTACCGCTTTACCACCTTATCCAAACCGTATCACCTTGGCCCGACCATAGCATTTCGACAGCCACCGCATTCACCTTCCAGGCGGAATCAGATTTATCTGGAGGGCCCCGAGCCTCTGTTATTTTCGTTTGCCGTTGAAAAAAGATCCCACGCAGCAATGAATAGAGCTGCGATGACCGGACCAATGACGAATCCGTTAAGTCCGAAAAGAACCATCCCCCCAAGCGTTGAGATGAGTATCACGTAGTCGGGTATCTGGGTATCTTTACCGACGAGTATGGGTCGAAGCAGGTTATCGACCAATCCAATTACCAGCACACCAAACAGGATGAGGACTATGCCCTGCCAGACGGCCCCGGTAAACAGGAAGTAGATCGCGACGGGTCCCCAGATCAATGCGGCGCCAACGGCCGGCAAGAGAGACAGTATGGCCATCACAAATCCCCAAAGCAGTGCTCCCTGTATGTCAAGAAATGAGAATATCAGTCCGCCCAGTATGCCCTGTGCAGCCGCCACTGCGATATTGCCTTTGACAGCGGCGCGAACCACCGTAGTAAATTTGCTGAACAAGTTGTGCTTGTGTTCCATGCTTAGCGGTACCGCCTGGTTGATCTTGGCAGTTAAAATGGCCCCGTCGCGCAGCAGGAAAAAAAGCAGGTACAGCATGATGGCAAAACTGATAATAAACTCGAAGGTATTCTGGCCGATATTGAGTGCCTCAGTTGCGATGAGCTGACTTCCTTGCAAAACACTGTTTGATAGCGCATCCCGCAACTCGGAAAGATTTCCTATCCCGAAACGGTTCATCAGATTTACCACCCATGCGGGCAGAGCATTCATGATTTGCTGGAAATATTCACCAAAATTAAGCTCACCCGAGCGGATCCGTTGATAAACAGCCAGCCCCTCCTGTAGCAGCGAAGCCGTAATCAATATCAACGGAAGAATGACCATAATCAAACAGAGCAGCAAGGTGGTAAGCGCGGCAAGGTTCCGCCGCTGGTTCATGATGATCAGCAGCTTGCGATAAAATGGTGTGAATATAATGGCCAGGACAGAGCCCCAGAATACTGCCCCATAGAATGGCAGCAGTATCCATCCGAATGCCAGGGAGACGGTAACCAGCAAGAGCAGGAAGGTTTTTTGCTGAATCTCAGGGAAGTTCATATTTGCGAGCGACAGGTGACGAACATTTGTTCGGCATTAATCCGATATTTTTTCTCGTTTATTCGGCATTTATACGGCGCAGCTCAATCCTACCTTAACTTCGGCCCAGATGGGCAATAGCGCAATAAAAGGCGATGAGTTCTTGGCGTGCTTTAATAAAAAACTGGACGGCAGGCCAGAGGAATAGGCCTGGAGAATGCCTGACGGGCGGGCATTAGCGAAATTGTTGTAAAGAGCTTGGCGGAATGGCTATGCTGTAGCTGACTTTGGTTTCCTTTCCCTGCTCCTGCTGCAGGCGAACAAAAATGCGTCAAGCGGAAATCAACGGGGACTCAACCATGCATCCAGCCCGGCTTGGGCAATCTGTGCATCCTGGTGGGACCTCACTCCACTTACGCCTATAGCACCGATGAATTGGTCGCCAGCATAGATGGGCAGCCCACCCTCGATTGGCACGGCTCCCGGTAGGCCGAGATAACGTACCCTGCCCTCTGCAATATGATCCTCCCACGTTTTGGTAGGGCGGCGAAATGCTATGGCGGAACGGGCTTTCTCAATCGCAACTTCAATACTGCCAAACTGGGTATTATCGAGGCGCAGCAAATGGATGAGGTGACCTCCATCGTCGACAATGGCGATTACAACGGGCCAATCATTACGTCTGGCTTCCTTCTCTGACGCAGTCGAGATGGCTTTAGCATCGTCGAGAGTGAGGATAACTTTACTGATCATGGAGAATAGCGGCGGTCAAAGGGAATGAGGGAATGAGGGAATGAGGGAATGTGAATGTTAAGAAGGGAACATTCAAGTAGCAGCAAAGTGAGGGGGCATGCACTCGCCTTAAAAATAAAGCACGCCGGACGACCGGCGCGCTCCATGGAATAGCAACGAATAACAAAATTTATATCAGCGGCACAATGAGCAAGGCCACGATGTTCATGATCTTGATAAGCGGGTTGATCGCGGGGCCTGCAGTATCCTTGTAAGGATCGCCGACGGTATCCCCGGTTACCGCTGCCTTATGCGCTTCCGAGCCCTTGCCGCCAAAATTACCGTCCTCGATATATTTCTTGGCATTATCCCAGGCTCCGCCACCGGCTGTCATCGAGATAGCCACGAAGATGCCGGTGATAATGGCGCCGATCAGGACACCGCCCAGGGCGACCGGACCAAGCAGGACGCCTACAAGCACGGGCACTGCTACGGGCAACAACGAAGGGACAATCATTTCCTTGATGGCAGCCTTCGTTACCATATCCACCGCCCTGGAGTAGTCAGGTTTTGCGGTGCCCTCCATAATGCCGGGAATTTCCCTGAACTGGCGACGCACTTCCACCACCACTGATCCGGCCGCGCGACCGACGGCTTCCATCGCCATGGCGCCGAACAAATAGGGCACCATACCGCCGAGGAACAGGCCAATGATCACCATGTGGTCGGATAAATCGAAGTTAACGGTCTTGCCGCCGCTGGAGAGCGCATGGGTGTAATCGGCAAACAGCACCAGCGCGGCCAGGCCGGCCGAACCGATCGCGTAACCTTTGGTCACTGCCTTGGTGGTATTGCCCACGGCGTCCAGCGGATCGGTGATTGCCCGCACTTCAGGGGGCAGGCCGGACATTTCTGCGATACCGCCAGCATTGTCGGTAATAGGACCGTAGGCATCGAGGGCCACAATGATCCCCGCCATCGATAGCATTGAAGTGGCGGCTATGGCAATTCCATACAATCCCGCCAGTTCGAAGGCACACCAAATGGAGAGGCAAACGACCAGCACGGGAGCGGCGGTCGATTTCATGGAAACACCCAATCCGGCAATTACATTCGTGCCATGGCCGGTGCTGGATGCCTCCGCAATATGCTGTACCGGGGCGTATTCCGTAGACGTGTAGTACTCGGTAATCCATACCATGGCGGCGGTCAGCGCCAGACCGACCAGGCCAGAGAGATACAGATTCAAGGATGTGACCAGTCTGCCCTCGATCATTACACCATCGCCGAGCATAATGGTGGTAATGGGATAAAACGCGATTGCTGCCAGCCCGCCCGCAATTGCCAGACCGCGATATAGCGCATTCATGATCTTGCCGCCCTCGCGCGCCTTGACAAAGTAGCAGCCGATAATGGAAGCGACGATGGAGATTCCACCCAATACCAGCGGGTAGAGTACCGCATTGGGGCCTGCGTCCGTAATCAGGAGCCCGCCCAGCAGCATGGTGGCGATAATGGTCACGGCGTAAGTTTCAAACAGGTCCGCAGCCATTCCGGCACAGTCGCCGACGTTATCCCCAACATTATCGGCAATTACCGCCGGATTGCGTGGGTCATCCTCGGGAATGCCTGCTTCTACCTTACCCACCAGGTCGGCCCCGACATCGGCGCCTTTGGTAAAAATGCCGCCCCCGAGACGAGCAAAAATGGAAATGAGCGAACTACCGAACGCGACACCCACCAGCGCATGCGTTGCCTGGGACTCGGTGGCCCCCATGCCGGTGAGGACGGCGTAATACCCAGCTACGCCTAATAAACCCAATCCCACAACCAGCATGCCGGTAATCGCACCGCCTTTGAAGGCTACATCGAGCGCGGCATTGAGTCCATGGCGGGCGGCTTCCGCTGTGCGTACGTTCGCGCGCACCGATACATTCATGCCAATGTAGCCTGTAAGGCCCGACAGGAATGCGCCGAGAGCGAAACCCACAGCCGTTTGCCAGCCCAAGGCCAAAAAAATCGCCATCAACAGAATTACCCCAACAATGCTGATGGTGGTGTATTGGCGGTTCAGATATGCCGAAGCGCCCTGCTGAATCGCAAGGGCGATTTCACGCATGCGCTCATTGCCCGTAGGCAGCGCTACAATCCATTTTATCGAAAGCGCCCCATACACGAGCGCCGCCACCGCGCAACCGATCGCGATGATTAAACCATTAGCCATTCAAATCTCCAGTTAAAGTCAGATCGTCCGAGCACAATACAAAAATCCGATTCATTTTTAAGCTGATATCATGTTGGATACAAACCAAGCCTGCCCGCTTCTCGATGCTTCCCCGCTTTCCACGATGCTTTCACTGCCGGGGGGTTAGATCGTGAAGTTGCTCAATTTTTTGGGGACTGCGACATTCTTCAGCCGCACGTAATCCGGCAAACCGTCCTTATAAGGAGGATAGTCTTCCCCTTCGATGAGAGGCATAAGGTATTCCCGGCATTCATCGGTAATCCCGAAACCATCGTCGCTGATGAAGTTCTTGGGCATCATTTTTTCAACATTGGCAACATTGGATAGCTGCGCCATGCC
>DATJHX010000038.1:0-6644 GCA_035493655.1 Nitrosospira sp. | reverse complement strand
CGCGAGTCTCTGACTCCTGCCCCATAGGGTTAAATAACGGTATCAGTAGCACCTGATGAGTCTCGCTTCCCCCTCAGCTTCCCTGCCCTCCCCTTTCATGCCCGCAATATTTGTGGGGCATGGGAACCCGATGAACGCGCTCTCCAATAATGCCTATACCGCTGCGTGGTGCGCAATCGGCGCAGCGCTTCCAAAACCCAAAGCCATCCTTTGCATTTCCGCGCATTGGTACATTCCCAAAACTGCAGTCACATCCGTGGCAAAACCTCGAACCATCCATGATTTTGGCGGTTTCCCGCGTGAACTTTATCAAGTTCAGTACCCGGCGCCCGGTTCTCCGGAACTCGCTGCGGAAACTGCCGACCTGCTTTCGCCTTTCGCTGTCTGGGATACCGAATGGGGGCTGGATCATGGCACTTGGTCGGTGCTCAGGCACATCTTCCCGAACGCGGATATTCCGGTCGTCCAGCTAAGTATAGACGAAACCCGGGAGACAACCTGGCACTACGAAATCGCCAAGCGCCTAATTCCCTTGCGCGAAAAGGGAATACTTATCCTGGGCAGTGGAAACATTGTGCACAACCTGCACACCTATTCGTGGGGCAGGCATGATGCAGGGCCGTATGAGTGGGCTGTCAGATTCGAAAATGTGGTAAGGGAAGCGTTAGACTCGGGCAATATTACGCCGCTTATTGAGTATGAAAAACTTGGCCGGGATGCATTGTTATCGATACCGACCCCCGACCATTATCTGCCATTCCTCTATATCCTCGCACAGTACCGGCGCAATGAGAAAATCACGTTCCCCGTGGAAGGATTCGATAATGGGTCGATTTCGATGCTTGGCGTGCAAATTGGCTGACGAATGACTACGGCAGCCGGCCCCTGCCCGCAAACCCATGATGCTCTCCGCCCGCTTATTATTTTAATGCGTATGCTTCTAAAGGCGGCCGTAATGGTAAGCCGCCGTCCTGCCGTGGCGGTCGGCAAACCCGCGTATCTTGTCTTCATATTCCGCAAATTTTGTGGAAGCGCTGCCACCTTTCATAACTTCCAGTAATGCGCTGGCGCCAAACCGGGCGGATTCAATAGCGCTCTCTACTCCTATACCGCTGAGGGGATCGGGGGCATAAGCGGCGTCCCCAATCGCGATCCAGCCATCTCCAGCCGCCCCCGCGAATGAAGGCGTGCCCGCTATCCGGCCGGTGATCCGCGAGCTATCCGTAGCATTCGGCAATAAAGGGCCCAGTAGAGGACCTAGTAGATGCGTGCGACGCAGTTCCTGGATAAAAAATTCTCTTAAGCTTCTCTGCCGTTTTTTCACCTCGTCCCGGCAGGTACAAAAGCCGGTAAAATAGCCTCCCCCTATTGCAGGAAGAGCATACCACCAGCCGTTGTCTGCGCTTTCAATATATAGAGCGTGACCCTGGTCGCTGCCGTCTTGTGCAGATAGCGGCATCATTAGCGCGATGTGCAACGGGTCGGGTGCCGGTGGACGTTCAACAAGACTTCCCGCAACACGTCCGGTCGCAATTACCACGAATCGGGAATTTAAAAGACTGCTTTCCGTTTCTCCACCACGCAACAGAAGCCGCCAACCCTCATCACTGCGTTCGCTGTGGGTGACCTTGGTATCCGCGGCGATGGATACCCCCGCGGCGTACGCCAGGTCGCGTAACGATTTGTCCAAAAGCGAGCGCTCCAGCGCCACGCCCGTGCCCCATGGATTGAACATTGCGTTCACGGCTACTGGTTCCCCCGTTCCCCATAGTGATATCGTCTCATGGATCTCGACGGCAGGAAGCCGCTGAAACAAGCCGGGGCTATCCTGTTCAAGAATCTGCCGGGAATGCCCGGAGACAAGCTCAACTCCGCCGGGCGCATAGCCGTCCCAATGCACGAGCGTCACTGAAATCCCGCTCCGCGCAAGCGCAAGGGCGCACATAGCTCCGGCTGGCCCCCCGCCGATTACCGCGATATCCGTTTCCCAAGCGGGCCTTTGTTCAGACTGGGTCAAGTGTGTTCACCGACAGAGGGCATGAATGATGTTGCTGTCGCAAATGCCAACGCCTATCCTGGCAACTGTCCTTATTCTGTACTAATGTGAAGGAACCTCTGGCGCGCTCACATCGGAATGTGCATACCCGGAATGTGACGAGCCGGTGCTTTTATTATAAGTTATGAAATACCTCGGACATCTCTCGATCCATGACCCATTTTATGGGTACCTCCGGCAAAATATTGTCCCGTTGCTCGACGCAGATCTGAATTCGCCCAACTTTCGCGTATATCGGCTTCTAGCTTCCAACCATGTCTATCTCTATGAGGAGCGGCACAGTCACCTTCGAATTATCGGAAAATTTTTTGGCGGCGTTCCTCATCTCGATCCAGAAACTGCGCTTCATCATATGGAGCGCGAATACAATAACCTCTGTCATCTGCGCAGTATTGGCTTTACCGGATACCCGCATTACGTGGTTCGTCCTCTTGGCCGCAATGCGCACCTCAATAAGGTGCTGGTCGAGGAATACTGTTATGGCACACCCCTCGCGGAATTCATTGTCGGGGCAATAAGAAAAGGCGAGCGGGACGCTCTTTTTCAGAAGCTCACGTCGCTCGCCTATTTTCTTGCCACATTGCACAATCGCACGGCGCGCGATAACAGAGTGGAGTTCAATAACGACTGTGAATATTTCGACCGGTTGCTGGGACAACTAGCCGCTGCCGGACGCCTGGGGCATCACGAGGGCCGCGAATTTAACGGGTTCGGGAAGTACTGGCGGGAGAAGCCATATATGTGGGAAGACCGGCAAGTTCTCGTCCACGGCGATGTTACGCCTCCTAATATCCTCTTCGGCGACGGTCTCTGGGTCATCGTTATCGACCTGGAACGGATGAAGCTCGCGGACAGGGCGCTGGATCTGGGAAGGGTGGTCGGCGAACTGCAGCATTATTTTCTGAAGCATGCCTGCGACAGGTGGCTGGCAGAGCCATTCATCGGGCACTTCCTCTGGGAATACGCCTGCCACTTTCCCGACCGCGATACCGCTTTTGCATCCATTACGCGGCGTATTCCATTTTACGCAGGGCTCACGCTTCTGCGTATAGCGCGCAACATGTGGATTAACGATCAGTACAGTCGTCTGCTGCTGGACGAAGCAAAAAAAATGTTGGAGTAAATAATGAGGTAAATATCATGGCTATAAAAGGCATTCTCTTCGACCTCTATGGCACGCTGATCGATATCGAGACAAACGAGGCCATGGATGAAATCTACCGCGCCGTCGCTCACTACCTGACTTATCACTGCGTTTATTTACGTCGATGGGAAGTACGCGAACGCTATTATCGCATTATGAAACAGCAGAAAGACGCGAGCGGCGAGGAATATCCCGAAATTGACGTGGAAGCCATATGGAACGAATTACTCATGCAGGAAGGCATCAAATCGTCCTCAATCCGAGGACAGCAGGCCAAGGTTATCGCCCATATTTATCGGGGCGTTTCACGCAATCGCCTTCAACTCTATCCTGATGTAAAACGCGTCCTGAATGAGCTGCAAAACCGTTATCGGCTGGCGCTCATCTCCGACGCACAGCCTTGCTACGCAATCCCGGAAATCCATGCTGTCGGGCTGGACGGTTACTTCGACCCAATCATCATCTCCGGTTATTATGGATTCAGGAAACCGGACTCACGTCTTTTTAAAAAGGCGCTCGAAAGAATGGGGTTGGAACCGCACGAAGTGATCGGCATAGGAAACGATATGTACCGGGATATTTATGGCGCAAAGCGGCTTGGCATCAGAAGCATCTTTATCGATTCCAACCAGGGTACCAAAACGTATAAGGACGTGTCCCCGGATTACCGGGTTACGCAATTTGACGATGTACTTAAAGGCATTGCGACCTTAAGCTAGATCGATGAAGTGGATCGATGGGGTTAGACTCCATTGATCTTGGACTGTTCTGACCTCCTATCCCGCGCTTCCCCACTGGCTCTACAGACGGGCGCTTAAAATTACATGCCGTGATTGATCAGTAGTAAGAATAAATCTGGATAAGCGTACTTTTTCCAATTGCTATTTGGTGGAAGCTTTATAATCAATCGAGTCTGACCCCATCGATCGGACCCCATCGATCGAAAACCCGCCTAGGTGGCGGGTTTTCACGTTTTCATATCCTGCTAATTCTTCGCTTTCTTAACAGTTAGCAGATTCCTTTTACTCAATGACGTTCAAGGAACCAGGCAGATGAATGTTCTTGGGATGCAGCTGGCACCAAATTGTGAAGGCCCCCGCTTTATTGGCTGTAAAGCTGACTGTCTTGGTCTCCTTTGACTTAATGACTTCCTTGATTCCATATTCATCAATGGAGAACCCTTCGCTGATGGGAGACTTGTTCTCGATAGTAATCTTTACTGAAGTCCCTTTCTTGACAACCAACGCTTCGGGTTCATTGAGAACATTAAACGCGCGAATATTCTTAACCGTTACACCTTCCACGTTAAGCTCAGGAATATTCGTATCATAAGCATTGATAACTACGTGAAATTTTTGTTCCGCTGCCTGCGCTGCCCCTACTAACAGCAACCCAAAAGCGAAACCGGCGATCGTCCTGGTTATTTTCATCATTATCCTCCTTGGTTAAATTGACGTCTTAATGAAATGGCATTCCGAGGATGAATACTTTAGATGGGATAACAGCGGGTGTCAATTTTGCAATCGATGGGGTCAGACTCGATTGATCTTGAATTGCTCTGACCTTCTATCTCCACCCTTTACCGCTGGCTCTACCCGTCTTTTCAATTTCTTCTGGATATCTTGCTTGAACTGCTCGTTGCCCAACACCCACGCTTTGTTTGTTGCCTCCCTGATCTCGTTAATGCTTTGTTCAGATATTTGATGATCGAATAACTGCCGGTATGCGCTCCGACATTCCTCATCAGTTTTTCCCAAACGTCGATATTCAGGATGTAGAGTTACCAAATCATTTATCTGACCTAAGGCATTGCAGGCGTAACTTGACCAACGGTATTCGGACGGATGCCTTGTAATACCAGCACGTACCGGATTGAGTTCTATATAGCGCATACAGGTCAGCAAATACGCCTCGGTATCAATCAGAGCGGCTTTATAGCGCCCTTCCCACAAGGTCCCAGTGCGCCGATAGGAATAATTGAAATATTGTACGTAGTAACGCCCCAGCATTTGCAAGGCTTTACCCAAGCTCTGCTCTTCGTGAGGAGTGATGAGTAAGTGAACGTGGTTGGTCATCAGCACATAGGCGTGGATGTCACAAGTGTGTTTCTCACAGGCTAACCGTAATTTATCAAGATAGAATCGATAATCTACCTCAGCACCGAAAATCTCAGTGCGATTATTGCCGCGTAAAATTACATGCTGTGGTTGACCAGGAAGAATAAATCTCGGTAAGCGCGCCATCTTGCAATCCGTCCGGGAAGACCAGCACTATACTGGGTTCTTATCTTACAATCAATCGAGTCTGACCCCATTGATAGGAGATTCGAGCCGTTTCCATAAACACTTGCCCTTGCTCTCGCGCTCGATGCTTTCGAGTTGCTGGGTGTGAGCTTCAAGTTCTTCCGCTGTAGCGGCCAGAACGATTAACTGCAGGTCATGCATGTTGGCGGCAAGAAGATCCAGCTCAGATGGTGTTTCCAGTTCCATCAGCAGACTATCCTGCCCCCGCGTCATTGCGAGATAGACCTCCGCCAATAATTGCGCATCGAGCAGAGCGCCGTGGAGCGCCCTTCGTGAATTGTCGATTTCATAGCGCTCGCACAATGCATCCAGGTTGTTTTTCTTGCCGGGATACAGCTCCTTGGCCATTTTGAGGGTATCAGTGACCGAAAGGCAACATTCGCTCAATGGCCGAAGCTGCGCCAGGCCCAATTCATGGTCGAGAAAGGCAACGTCGAACGCAGCATTGTGCATGATGAGTTCAGCACCTTCGATGAATTCGAGCAACTCGTGAACAATATCGCTAAATCTCTGCTTGTCCTGGAGGAACTCGTTTGTCAGCCCGTGGACTTGCAACGCGCCATCCTCGATATCCCGTTCCGGATTGAGGTAATGGTGGATCTGCCGCCCTGTCAGCCTGCGGCTATGCATTTCCACCGCGGCGACCTCAATAATGCGATGACCCAGCCTGGGCTCCAGGCCTGTTGTTTCAGTATCAATAAAAATCTGACGCATATATCCCTTAATGTCCTAATGCATCGGGCCACTAGAAATCTCAGACAATGAACAATATGAGGCAAATGCGTTGAATGGCGGCATTTCCCTTAAACCTCCTTGAACCGCCTCAGCCGCGCTGGACATGAGTCATACGGAAGAGCCAGGCAGAACGGACCGGGCACCGAGATTGGCGAGCGTGTCCGCGCGCTCATTACCGTCATGCCCTGAATGCCCGCGCACCCACAACCACTCGATGCGGTGACGCTGCGCCAGCAGATCCAATTCTTTCCAGAGGTCGTCATTCTTCACAGGTTTTTTATCCGCCGTTCGCCAACCCCGCTTTTTCCATGAATGTATCCATTCGCTGATACCCTTCTGCACATACGTCGAGTCGGTATGCAGGCGCACATGGCACGGCTGTTTCAACGCCTCCAATGCCCGAATT
>DATJHX010000037.1:0-7807 GCA_035493655.1 Nitrosospira sp. | reverse complement strand
CGAAGACATCTTCCGCAATATCCCTTGTCACGACGCTACCGGCGCCAATAACCGAGCGTGAGCCGATGGTTACTCCGGGACAGATAATCGCGCCGCCCCCAATCCAGATATCGGAACCAATGATGATAGGCTTTCCTGCCTCTAATCCTTTTCGCCGCTCGGATGCATGTATGGGATGAGTAGCGGTATAGACCTGCACCGCAGGTCCAAAGAGAACAAAGTCGCCAATCCGCACCGGTGCACCGTCAAGGATCACACAATTAAAGTTCATGAACACCTTTTTTCCCAATGTGATGTTGGTGCCGTAGTCGCAGAAAAAGGGAGGTTGAACATAGACGTCGGTTTCTGCTCCAATCAGTTCCATAAGTATTCTCGCACGCTCTTCCTGCTCGTCTTCGCGAGACTCATTCAGGCGCTTGAGTAAATTCCGCGCCCGTTGGCGCTCGATAACAAGTTGCTGATCGCTGGCGTCGTAAAGCTCGCCCGCGATCATCTTCTGTTTTTCAGTTTTCATGAGGCAGAGTGGAGCGATATTATCTTCACAGTTATATAGTTTGCCCCTGTTGTTATTCTTGTGCAAAGCGGGAATCGAGCTTTTAACAAGTTGGGAATAGATTCCCGCTTTACGCGGGAATGACGAATGAGTGGAGGAATGTGGAATGAGCGTGGGAATAACGAATGATTATATCCGCGACCGCAAACGGATTGCTTCGTTCAGGATGAGGCTGTTCAGGGTTCCTCAGCCGTATTTTTTACGTCCATATCTGCGACGGCGATGAGCGCGCTGTGCTTCCGCTTCGCTAAGCGGCGCCGGCCGCTTTTCCGCATAAGGGTTGCTGCCAGTCTTGAACTCGATCCGTAGCGGGGTACCTTCAAGCTGAAAGCTCTCTCGAAACACATTCTCGAGATAGCGTTGATAGGTTTGCGGTACCCGATCAAGACCGTTTCCATGGATTACAATCAACGGCGGGTTGGAGCCACCCTGATGCGCATAGCGCAGTTTGGGCCGGGAAACCCCGGTCCGGGGGGGCGGCTGCTTCTCTACTGCGGCGAGCAACGTGCGGGTAAGCCTGGGGGTGGGCAGGCGTGCCATCGCAGCAGCAAAAGCGGCATTGATCGAGGGCAATATTCCCTTCATGCCTGTGCCGCGCAACGCGGAAATATAGTGGATTTTGGCGAAATTCAGCAGGAAGGATAATTTCCGCGCAATAGCGCTTTTGATCGTATCCCGCTGGTAATCCTGCAATTCGTCCCATTTATTGACCGCTATCACCAGCGCCCGCCCTGCTTCAAGAATAAAATCAGCGATGTGCGCATCCTGGTCGGAAATTTCGCTTTGGGCATCCAGCACCAGCACGACAACGTTGGCATCCTCTACCGCCTGGAGGGTCTTTATCACCGAGAACTTCTCCGCGGTTTCGATTACTTTCCCGCGGCGGCGCAAGCCGGCGGTATCAATAAGCGTGTAGTGGCGGCCGTTACGGTTAAAATCGATATAAATGCTGTCGCGGGTAGTACCAGGTTGATCGAATGCGATGACGCGTTCCTCTCCCAGCAATGTATTCACCAGCGTTGATTTGCCCACATTGGGGCGGCCCACAATGGCAATTTTTGGGTGATCGTCTTTTTCTTCGTTTTCAGAAGGCGGGGGAAAATCCGCTAGCGCCAGCTCAACCAGGTCGTTTACGTTATCGCCATGCGCCGCGGAAACCGCGCAGGGTTCCCCAAGCCCCAGCTCATGAAATTCAGCCGTTACAGTGGAGGATGCCATTCCCTCCGCTTTGTTCACCACCAGAATAATTTTCCGGCCTGTCTTGCGCAGTTGGGTCGCGATGACTTTATCATGAGACGTCAAACCTGTTCGGGCATCGACAATAAAGAGCACCCTGTCTGCCTCGTCGATGGCCTGTCGCGTCTGCTCGGCCATTTTGTGCAGGATGCCCTCGGTCGCCATTGGTTCGAAACCGCCGGTATCCACCGCCAGATAGGGTTTGTCGCCTATCCTGCCGTGGCCATAGTGCCGGTCTCGCGTCAACCCGGGAATATCTGCGACAATGGCGTCCCTGCTGCGCGTCAGCCGGTTAAAAAGTGTCGATTTTCCGACGTTGGGGCGGCCGACCAGTACAATAGTGGGTTTCATGATTAGGGAATCTGTGAACAAGTTTTTCGGGAGACGCTGCCGGCAAAATCGGAATGATCGTCCAGCGAGCAATTCAGGTTTGGTCTAGCCGGTCTAGAGTTAAGGAGGACAATGCAGTTGCCTCGAAGCAAGCGCAGCGAGGAACCCGCAAAGTGAGACGTAAAGCACGACTATCCGGAGTTTATTCAGCGGCTCTGTATTTTGCAAAAGAGAACAGTTTCTTATCCCTTCCACTTTCCGCTGTAGACGGAATCCGGAATTCTTTCCGCTCTTTGCTGCGTGTAAGTCCGCCTATTACCTGCAGAATGGGATCAATGAACAGAGAAATTGGACTTGGGGGGAATTCGTCATGGCGACGGCCTGTCCGGGCGGTGGCAACGTTGTCATCGACTCCATGCTAAAAGCATAAATCCCGCCTTTTTTGGTCTGCACGGCAACACCCTCGGGCAGAGGTAGCGGACGGGTGGGGACCGGGCTGCCATCCGTGGCTGAGCGCGCAACGATACTGCCGTCGCTATTTCTAATGAGATTCAAATACCCTTGAGAATCGGCTACGATGACATAGTTCTCTCGAATAAGCGGCGGCGACAGTTTCAGGCCGTT
Source organism: Nitrosospira sp. (assembly GCA_035493655.1). Classification (GTDB taxonomy): domain Bacteria; phylum Pseudomonadota; class Gammaproteobacteria; order Burkholderiales; family Nitrosomonadaceae; genus Nitrosospira. The sequence goes on along the minus strand of DATJHX010000037.1, from coordinate 5,064 downwards.
GAGGATATCCTGTCTCCAGACGCCGCTACCGTCATTTTTATCGTATGCAACCACCGCGCCGCTGTGCTCGCTGATATAAACATAGTGATTATCCATTGCCAGACCGGCATTGCTTGAGACGTCCCGCGCCCAAATCTGATTGCCGGTGGCAAGTTCGAAACACGCAACGCGCCCCTGATAGGCTACGGCGCACACCTGCTGCTCGTTAATGACCGGCAAACTGGCCACATCGGTCACTCGCTCCAGCTCCGTGGCGCCCCGCGGACGCGATACGACAGCCTCCCAGGTCACGCTGCCGTTTGTAAGATTGATGGCTATCAGCTTACCCCCGGCGAAGCCGGCATACACTGTGCCGCGAGCGATCAGGACTCCGGCAAAATTTCGCAACGTGAGAGATGGGGTAGCGCCCTGGTATACCCATTTACGCTTGCCGCTCGCGGCATCAAGGCCAAAAATCCGGCCGTCCCCGGCACGAACCACCACTATGCCATCCTCAGCTCGTGGCGGGCTGAGTACCTCGCTTGATACCTGTGCCGTCCAGAGAGGCTTGCCATTTTTCTCGTCGTAGGCCAGAACTTCGCCCTTGAACGTCGCCACCAGCAGCATGCCTTCGCCAGTGCCAATACCGGCGGAGAGCTGCCGGCGCGTGTTGACGCTGGCAGTCTGTCTTCCGGACACTGCATCAAAGCGTGCGAGACTGCCATTCACGCCTGCTCCGTATATCGCTCCATTATCAAAAACAGGAGAAAAGGCGGATGCCTGGCTTTCATCGATGGTGTTCTGCCATACCGGGCGAGCGCCCGGGACTACGGCCAACTGCCCAGCCTGTTCCGGGCTCAGTTCGACCTTGTTCCAACCCATGAAGTCCGTAACGCCGACGATGTCGATATCGGACAGGTCGCGCGCAAGATCACGCACCATCTCAACGGTGCCTGCGCATCCGGAAAGCACGAATGATGAAGCGAGCAGCAGAAGATGCCGCCGGATGGGATGAATAATCTTCAGGAACACTCTGACTTGAAACCCTGCGGGCAGCGTGATTGCCAACCAGCCTGGCATCCAGGCAGCCTAGCCCGCAGCCGGGAGAGCATCGAGCTTCATTTGAACAATATTGTAATAAGTGCCCTTTACGCTCATCTTGTTGAGGGCTGTCTGGTAGGCGGCGCGGGCTTCCGTAATTTTTCCCGTTATGCTGAGGATGTCGCCCTTGAGATCGGCATAAAGGCCCTCAAACGATTCACCATGCTTGGTTTCGAGCAGGCCGAGGGCTTCAGCATATTTTTTTTCATCCGCCAGAATGCCGGCCAGCCGAAGCCTTACGAGATCCTTCAACTCATCTTCCTTGCTGTTATCAAGCGTCCATTGCAGACGGCTTTTCGTCGTTTGCAGATCTCCGCTATCAACGCTCGCCCGGGCGGAAATGAGGGCTGCACGGGATGCGTATCCGCTAGAGGGGAAGCCCTCCATAAGCAGGCCCGCTGCATCGCCGATCTTCTTTGGATCTCCGCTTCCCTGGACCTGAAGCACGGAATCATACAGTTCCGCCGCCTGTTCGGTCTTCTGCTTCTGGTAATAATTCCACACCTGAACACCCGCAATTCCCGTCACGAATGCCGCCAGGATTATGGTCAGCAGCGTGCCATAGCTTCGCCACCACGACTTCAGCGAGTCTATTTTTTCCTGCTCTTCCAGATCGTATACAGCCATTTCATTTCCTAAAAAAGTTTCCGACTAGGCTCTCTTCAGCAAATCCGCCGCTTCCGCCAATCCCACTCGCACCTGCCCGGCCGCCTCACGCAAGGGCTTGATGCTGATCTCGCCAGCTTGTGCTTCGTCATCACCCACGATAACGGCAAAGCGCGCGCCGCTGGCATCGGCTTTTTTCATTTGAGATTTGAAGCTTCCATTCCCGCAATGCAGAATCGCGTTCAGTCCTCTATCCCGCAAGTGCCGCACCGTTTTCCACGCGAATTCATTCGCGAGCTCACCCTGATAAATGACATACGCATCGGGTAAGTAACGCGGCGACTCACCGCGGCATTCGATCATAAGGGCCAGCACGCGCTCCACTCCCATTGCAAAACCGCATGCGGGCGAAGATTTGCCGCCTATCTGCTCCACCAATCCGTCATAACGCCCGCCGGCACATATCGTGCCCTGCGCGCCGAGCCTGCCGGTAACCCATTCGAATACTGTGCGATTATAGTAATCCAGCCCTCTTACAAGCCTGGGATTGATTTCGAAATTTATTCCTTCCTCGCGGAGTATTCGTTGCAGTCCTTCGAAATGCGCGAGCGAATCCTCATCCAGATCGTCCAGCAGTCTGGGGGCACCGTCAATGATCTCCCTCATTTCAGGGTTTTTGCTGTCGAGTATTCGCAACGGGTTACTGTGCAGCCGCCGCCCGGAATCATCATCCAGCCTGCCCAGATGCTGCTGCAGATAGGCGATCAGGCGAGCCCGGTGCAAGCCTCGCGACTCGGCACTGCCGAGCGTGCCGATTTCCAGCCGCACATCAAAGATGCCCAGTTTTTTCCATAACTCATCGCACATCACGATGAGCTCTGCATCGATATCCGGGCCGGCGTATCCCAAGGCTTCGACACCGACCTGATTGAACTGCCGGTAGCGGCCTTTTTGCGGACGCTCATGGCGAAACATCGGGCCGGAATAGTACAACCTTTGAGGGCCCGCATACAGAAGATTATGCTCCAGCACTGCGCGCACACAGGAAGCGGTTCCCTCCGGGCGCAATGTCAGGCTTTCGCCATTGAGACTGTCCAGAAAGGAGTACATCTCTTTCTCGACAATATCCGTCACTTCACCGATCGAACGCACGAACAGATCAGTCTGTTCGACAATTGGCATACGGATATTGCGGTAACCATAAGATGCCATCCAGTCACGCACGGTCTGCTCGAAAAACTCCCAGAGGGGTACCTGGTCGGGCAGGATGTCGTTCATCCCGCGAATGGCCTGAATGGTGCGAGTGGTCATTGCATTACTTTCTTGGGATATTTCATCTGCACATATTCATCGACGATTTGACGAAACTCCCCAGCAATATTGTCGCCCTTCAAGGTTACGGACTTTTGACCATCCACGAAAACTGGCGCCACCGGCCTCTCTCCCGAGCCGGGCAAGCTGATGCCGATGTTGGCATGCTTGCTTTCGCCGGGACCATTGACCACGCATCCCATTACCGCCAACGTCATATTTTCCACGCCATCGTATTGCTCGCGCCATACCAGCATGCGGTCGCGAACGTAGGCCTGGATACTTTCAGCAAGCTCCTGAAAATAGGTACTGGTGGTACGCCCGCAACCGGGGCATGCTGCAACCAGTGGCACAAACGCGCGCAATCCGGTGGTTTGCAGGATCTCCTGCGCCACGATCACCTCGCGCGTACGGTCTCCGCCCGGTTCGGGAGTCAAGGATATGCGAATGGTATCTCCCACGCCTTCAAGAAGCAGGACCGATAATGCGGCGGTAGAAGCAACGATCCCCTTGGATCCCATGCCCGCCTCGGTCAGTCCGAGATGCAGCGCGTAATCGCACCGGGCGGCGAGATCACGATAAACAGAGATCAGATCTCTTACGCCGCTCATCTTGCAGGACAGGATGATCCTGTCGCGTCCCAGCCCGATCTCTTCCGCCCGCGCCGCGCTTTGCAAGGCGGAGGTGATCAAGGCTTCGCGCATTACAATCGAAGCATCCTTGGGATCGCTGGAGCGCGCATTCTCGTCCATCATGCGCACCAACAGTTCCGGGTCGAGACTGCCCCAATTGACCCCGATGCGCACTGGCTTCTCGTATTTACATGCAGTTTCGATCAGGATGGAAAACTGCTCGTCGCGTTTCTTGCCATGCCCGACGTTGCCCGGGTTGATGCGGTATTTAGCCAGCGCTTTTGCACAACCCGGATACTCGGTAACGAGCTTATGGCCATTGAAATGAAAATCCCCTATCAGCGGGACATCGCAGCCCAAGTCGTCGAGGCGCGCCCGAATTCCCGGTACCGCCTTGGCCGCTTCAGCGGTATTTACCGTAATGCGCACCAGTTCAGATCCGGCACGTGCGAGCTGTTCTACCTGCCTCGCGGTAGCGACTTCATTTTCCGTATCCGTGTTGGTCATGGATTGCACCACTACGGGTGCGCCACCGCCAATCGTGATCGAGCCTACACGCACGCCAACGCTGTTCCGTCTCGGCGGGAAACCATTCTGTGACATAGTCATAATAGGTATGAGATTTGTATAAAGGTGGAAATTATTCGAAGCATTACTCGAGCGAAAGACGCGCTGTTCCGCCATATAGGTTGGTATAGCGTGCAAGATCAACCGGCTTGTTATTGTAGATCAGCTTTACTTCAGCCGCGTTACCGATCGTTAGGGAGAAGGGTGGCTTGCCGTGCAGCACTTGCTGGGTCCCCCGCGGATTGATCCGCGATAGAAGCAATTTTCCCCTGCCATCCTTGATTTCAACCCACGACTCGCCCTCAAACGACAGGCGCACCACGTTTCCCCCTTCACCCGCAATTTCCTGAACAGCAGCCGCAGGCGCCGGACCAGCGCTCGCCACTTTCGGTGGAGGCGCATTTACGGGTTTGGGAGCGGTTGATGGCGGAGAAACTTGCTGCACCGGTGGCACCGGAGATTTCTTTTCGATTGCCGGAACTTCCGCTGCCCCAGCCCGAGGCACGTTCGCTTTTGCCGAAGGCGGGTTCATCCTGGCCGAAGGCAGGTTCGCCTCGGCCGACGGTACGCCTGCTTTAGCCGGCGGTACGTTCGCGTTGGCCGGAGGCATATCTACATTGGCCGGAGGTATATCCGCCTTTACCGGAGGCGTATCCGTTTTTGCCAGCGGCATATCCTCTTTATCAGCAGGCAGCATATCAGTTCCACCTACATCGTTCATCGCTGCCGGCGGCGAGGATTGTAGCTGTGGCGCAGCCGTACTGAACGGCTCGGTCCGGGTTCCTGCTTCGGCCCTCGCATCCGCCTGCCGCTTTTCCAGGCTGACCTCGTTGCCGCGGTAGATCTCGTAAACGAGCAGCAACAAGGC
>DATJHX010000036.1:0-6959 GCA_035493655.1 Nitrosospira sp. | reverse complement strand
GATTGTAATTATGTGAACGTGAGCCTTCTCGAAAATTTTTTCTCACGCGTCAAAGTTCATAGTGTATTCTCAAATCCGCTTGATTCGCACCTACTGACCAATTCTGGTAGCGATGAAGTCCTGATGTAAGGATGATAATATCAGGCTGGAGCTGGCATACGATGAGAAGGTGATCGCTTCACCGATGCGCTCGCACCCAGTCACGCCATTGGATGAACAAGACTCGGTCCAGTGCGGCGATAGCCGGACGCTGCCAAATCGGCTCAACCCAGAAATCGTCCTGATCCAAACCGCACATGTGGCCGCCGGCTTCTTCCAGAATCAGGCTGCCGGCCGCGTAATCCCACAATTTCTGCCCGCCATGAAGATAGAGATCGAAACGGCCAGCGGCGACATAACACCATTCGAGCGAACAGGAACCATAATTGCGCTGGGAAGCAAAAGGCCGCGCGGTGCAAATTCCTTCGGCCAGTTTGCGGCTGAGGCGTTTCAAATCCACGTTGGCGATCGCACTGCGTAAAGGCGGAACATATTCCTTGATTGGCAGCTTCTCGCCATTCAGATAAGCACCCCTGCCTTGTTCCGCATAAAACATTTCATCTGCAACCGGGTTATAAACTACGCCGAGCACACTCCTGCCCTCACGCATCAGTGCCACCGAAACGGCGAAGTAGGGAAGCCCGTTCACAAAATTGGAGGTGCCATCAATGGGATCCATGCACCACAGTCCGGCTTCCCCTTCGCGCCAGCGATCGTGCTGCTCCTGTTCGGTCATTTCTTCACCGACCACAGGACCCGGAAAAATCTTTTGCAATTCTCGCGACAGCGCTTCCTGGGTAACCACATCGGCTTCGGTAAATAGGCTGCCATCAGCTTTTCGCTGACGCGCCACTTTCAGGTAGCGGGGCAGGATTTCCCGTTGTGCAACTGCTTTGACTGTAGCGACGACTGCCTCGAGCACCTGTTATTCCACCCGCCATTTGATTGAGCACCCAATACTGGGAATCTGGTTTTCCGGCCCATGGCCGGTCCGCGCAACCTGAAGCATGGCTTCGAAAAGGTCGCGACGGACGTCAGGGGCGGCCGCCTCCTTGCGGGAGGCATCCAACCGCCCGCGGTACTGTAATTCGAGCCTGTCGTTAAATCCAAAAAAATCGGGAGTGCAAACCGCACCATATGCTTTCGCAACTTCCTGGGTTTCGTCCCAGACATAGGGAAAGGGATATTTATATTCGCTTGCTATCCGTGCCATATTGTCGAAGGAATCTTCAGGATATTCGGCGGGATCGTTTGACATGATGGCGATGGCGCCTATGCCATGCTGGCTCAACTCGGCCACATCGCGGACAATGCGATCGCGAACCGCTTTTACGTAAGGGCAATGATTGCAGATGAACATTACCAGCAATCCGTTTCTACCTCTTGCAGATGCGAGGTTATAGCGTCTTCCATCCACGCCGAGTAAATCAAAGTCCGCGGGTTTCCACCCATAGTTGCAAACAGGTGTTTCCAGGCTTGCCATGGTTCCTCCAGAACGAGTGCGACGATGTTTCTGCTAATTTCCCGCCAAATGCAGGGGCAGGACTTATACAATAAAATATGCGAGGCAGGATATAATCGACAAATGATGCCGAAGGCGCTGAGCTTTGCAATGGTGCTCAGAGCTTTCCGCCAGCCGTTAATATTAACTATTAGCTTAGCCGTCAATATTATCACGACAGAGAGGGATAAATGCCCGCTCCTCAACAATGGCGCTTCCCCGGTTCTACTGTCCTGGACCAATTTCCACTGACGAGATCGTAGCACTACCCGGCAGCGCGGCTCACCACGCCTCCCGGGTCCTGCGACTCCAGTCCGGCGCGCGGCTGGTTTTATTTAATGGAAACGGGGGAGAATTCCATGGAGCTCTCGAAAAGATCGATAGGAATGGCGCCTCCGTTTTAGTAAAAAAATACGTCGATACTGAGCGTGAGTCTCCGCTTGCGATTACGCTGGCGCAGGCAGCCTGTGCCAGCGAGAAAATGGACTGGATTGTGCAAAAGGGGGTTGAATTGGGTGTAAACCACATCCAGATTGTCAGCACAAAACTAAGCATGATCAAGCTTTCCGGCGAGCGAGCGGAGAGGCGTGTCCACCACTGGAAGCAGGTAGCCATTTCGGCATGTGAGCAATGCGGTAGAAACCGCATTCCGCAAGTGCTGCCTATTACGTCGCTCTCCGCCTGGTGCGGTGCGCAAATGTTGGCGCGCAAAAATTCGCCTGACGATGCATCTTCCGATTTAAGTTTTATCCTCTCGCCCTGTGCAAAGAAGAGCTTGCATGATTTTTCCGGATGTTCCCCTATCTCCTCCGTGACACTACTGGTTGGGCCGGAAGCCGGCCTGACATCGGATGAAGAGGCTGCGGCGATGGTCGCCGGGTTTATTCCGTTGAGCCTTGGTGCTCGCGTACTTCGCGCCGAAACCGCCGGATTGGCAGCGACTTCAGCGATGCAGGCGCTATGGGGAGACTATTGATTGCGAGACAACGGTACTGGACCGGAATGGGAGTTTTACATCCCGGCCAGCAACATGAAGGCTAATGGTTTCTGCAGCGTTTGTTTTCTTGATACTTCAATCGGACTGCCCGCTGAGTTATAAATCGGCCATCGATAATACCGAGAATACGTAAATCGTGATATCCCACATTGATTTTCTTGCCTGGTTTCGTTCCGTAGCGCCTTATATCAATGCCTTTCGCAACAAAATATTCGTCATCGCTTTCGGTGGCGAAGTAATAGCGGATGGCAAATTTGTCGAGTTTGTTCATGACCTCAACCTGCTGGCCAGCCTGGGCATTCGGCTGGTACTGGTGCATGGCGCGCGCCCGCAGATCGAATCGCGGCTTGCCGAACGTAATCTGCAGATCCTGTATGTGAAGGGAATGAGGGTAACGGATGCCGCTACGCTGCAATGCGTCAAGGAGTCAATAGGAAGGGTTCGGGTTGAAATCGAGGCGTTGCTGTCCATGGGATTACCCAATTCACCCATGGCGAACGCCTCTATTCGCGTTGCAAGCGGGAACTTCGTTACTGCGCGCCCTGTAGGCGTGATAGAAGGTATCGATCTGATGCATACCGGCGAGGTGCGAAAAATCGATACCGCCGCAATACGCTCGCGTCTGGAACAGGGTGAGTTGGCACTACTCTCCCCGCTGGGTTATTCGCCAACCGGTGAAATTTTCAACCTTACCCTGGAAAACGTCGCAGCCGAAGCGGCAATAGCCCTTAAAGCGGAGAAGCTCATTTTTCTTATGGATACCGGGGCCGTCGAAGAAGAACCGTCTGGAGCTGGAACAGCGCTGCGCCGTGAACTGACGGTAGCCGAGAGTAAAGCATTACTGAGGGTATCTGGTAATAAAGCTGCCGGGCTGAGCGATGACGCCCAATTATATCTACCGTTTGCTGTGCATGCTTGCGAGAGCGGCGTAGGGCGCGTTCATCTCATTACCCGACACGCGGATGGGGCGGTACTGCAGGAATTGTTTACCCATGGCGGTATCGGAACCATGATCTCGGAGGGCCCCCTCCAAAATTTACGCAATGCGAAAATAGAGGATGTCGGCGCCATTCTGCAATTGATTGAACCGCTGGAAGCTGACGGCACGCTAGTTCGCCGCAGCCGCGAACTGCTTGAGATGGAAATAGACCGGTTTGTGGTGATCGAGCATGACAGAATGATAATTGGCTGCGCTGCGCTATATCCTTTTCCCCATGATAAAGCGGCCGAGCTGGCGTGTCTTACAGTACACTCCGACTACCGCAGCACCGGGTGCGGAGACGCGTTGCTCAAGAATATTGAAACCAGGGCCAAGGCGCAGGGAAGCATGAAATTATTCGTATTGACCACGCGAACTGCTCACTGGTTTGTCGAACGCGGTTTCCTGGAGGCCGATGTCGGCGAGTTACCCAAAGCCAAGCAGGGGCTATACAATTATCGCCGCCGCTCCAAGGTGTTCGTCAAAAAACTTCAGCAATAAGAATGAACGGGCTGGCGTGAAACGGAGGGGCAGCGGCGGACTATTGCTCGGGTTGGCGGAATGATTGGGGTGACTCGATTTCATCGATGGTTTTGGAAAGTACCTGGAGGGATGAATGGCGAGACTTGTTAAATGCATTAAACTCGGGCGCGAAATGGAAGGGCTGGATTTTCAGCCATATCCGGGCGAGCTGGGCAACCGTATTTTCGACAATGTATCTAAAGAAGCCTGGGGCGGATGGATCAGGCATCAGACCCTGCTTGTCAATGAATTGCGCCTAAATTTATCGGATATCAAGGCGCGTAAATACCTTGCCGAACAGCTCGAGGCCTATTTCTTCGGCAGCGGCGCCGAACAACCATTAGGCTACGTCCCCCCGGTAAAATAGAACTACAGACACGAAGTTTTTGCCCATTCCGGGCAAAAAGTGCAGAAAGCTAGTTTTCTTCATGACAAATTACCCGATTGGAAGCCAATTTCTCAACCGTGAGGTTGGCCTGATTGAATTCAATAGGCGCGTGCTTGCCCAGGCCGCGAACAAAGATGTTCCGCTTCTTGAGCGCCTGAGATTTCTGTGTATAGTCAGCAGTAACCTCGATGAGTTTTTCGAAGTCCGCGTCGCGGGGCTGAAGGAGCAAATCAACCTGGATACGCCGGGCTTTGGACCGGATGGAATGCTGCCGCATCAGGTATTCAAGCGAGTTTCCGAGCAGACTCATGCGTTGGTCGTGCTCCAGTACCAGTTGTTGAATCAGGAAGTTTTGCCGGGGCTCGCGAAAGAGGGGATCCGCTTTCTCCGGCGTTCCGCCTGGAGCGAGGTGCAGCGCGAATGGATCAAGGCATTTTTCTTCCGCGAACTGATGCCGGTGCTGACGCCGATTGGCCTCGATATCGCACACCCTTTCCCTCGCGTGCTGAATAAGAGTTTGAACTTTGCGGTTGAGCTGGAAGGCAAGGATGCGTTCGGGCGCAGTTCCGGCACCGCTATCGTCCAGGCACCGCGGGTGTTGCCGCGCCTGATCCTGCTGCCCGCCGAGATCAGCGACAGCCAACATAACTTTGTGTTTCTGTCTTCCATTCTGCATGCCCACGTGGGAGAGTTATTCGCCGGCATGAATATGCTGGGTTGCTACCAGTTTCGCGCGACACGCAATAGCGAATTATTCGTGGACGAGGAAGAAGTAAAGAACTTGAGGATTGCGCTGCAGGGCGAACTGCCTCAACGGCATCTGGGTAATGCCGTGCGGCTGGAAGTGGCGGATAACTGCCCCAAGCACATGTCTGATTTTTTACTTGAGCAACTTGGCCTTTCCTATGACGATTTCTATCAGGTGGAAGGCCCGGTGAATCTGGTGCGGCTCATGCAAGTCCCAGATCTGATCGACCGCCCTGATCTGAAGTACTCTTCATTCATTCCCGGCCTGCCGCAAACCCTGCAAAAGAAAAAAGCCATCGATATCTTTCAGATGATACGCAAGAACGATATTTTGTTACACCATCCGTATCAATCATTCCAGCCGGTAATTCATTTCATCCAGCAGGCAGCAATCGATCCCGACGTCGTGGCGATCAAGCAGACGGTGTACCGTACCGGAACGGATTCTTTGATCATGGCGGCACTCATTGCCGCAGCAGGTGCGGGCAAAGAAGTCACGGTAGTGGTGGAGTTGCTGGCCCGTTTCGACGAGGAAGCCAACATCAACTGGGCCAGCAGGCTGGAAGAAGTGGGCGCACATGTAGTGTATGGCGTGGTAGGCCACAAAACTCATGCAAAGATGGCCATGGCGGTACGACGCGAAGAAGGCAAGCTACGGCGTTATATACATGTGGGAACCGGCAATTACCATGCAAGTACCGCGCGTCTGTATACCGATTTTGGTTTGTTCAGTTGCAACGAGGAAGTGTGCGCTGATGTGAACGAAGTGTTCATGCAGCTCACCGGGCTGGGCAAAGCCGGAAAATTGAAACATCTGTGGCAATCCCCTTTCAGTCTTCACAGCCAGATGCTGGCTGCAATCAATAATGAGGCCCAGAATGCCATTGCTGGGAAACCAGCTCGCATTATTGCCAAAATGAATGCGTTGCTTGAGCCGGAAATCATAAAGGCGCTCTATGCCGCTTCAGGTGCGGGCGTAAAAATCGATCTCATCATCAGGGGCGTTTGCGCATTGCGCCCAGGGATCAAGGATCTATCCGAAAATATCCGCGTGCGCTCGGTAATTGGCCGCTTCCTTGAGCACAGCCGCATTTTTTATTTTCGTAGTGGCGGAGCGCACGCCATCTATCTGTCCAGTGCGGACTGGATGGATCGGAATTTTTTTCGCCGTATCGAAATATGTTTTCCGATACTCGAACAAAAGCTCAAAAAGCGCGTGCTTTCCGAAGGCTTGAATATTTACCTCAAGGACAATCGGCAGGCCTGGGAAATGGATGGGGATGGCCATTATCATCTCAAGACAGCCCGCAGGGCAAAGAGGCTCTGCGCTCAGGAGACACTGCTTACCGAGCTCGCCGCGGCGAAATAACATTGAGGCGAAGCCTCACCCCTAAGCCATGTCTACCGAGATCGAGCTCAAACTGTCCCTCCCGCTGACCGGTGTTGCTCCGCTGCAACGCAACTCGTTGCTAAAATCCTTGAGTATTTCCAGTCCAGTCAACCACAAACTCTATAGTATCTACTATGACACGCCCGATCTCGATCTCAGGTCGCGTCGTGTTGCGTTAAGACTGCGCCGCGAAGGGAGGCGCTGGACGCAGGCGGTTAAAGGTGGCGGCAGCGTCGCGGCGGGACTGCATCAGCGCCAGGAGTTTGAAGTTCCGGTATTGGGAGGCCAGCCCGACTTAACCAAAATTTCGAATTCGAGTCTCGCCAGGTTATTCGACGTTCGCGTTCTGCGCGAACAATTGCGCCCAGTATTTACCACCGAGTTCACTCGTAGCAC
>DATJHX010000035.1:0-6739 GCA_035493655.1 Nitrosospira sp. | reverse complement strand
CTTCCGGGCACAACGTCGGAGATGCAGGTTGCAACCGCGCCTGCGGCTGTCCCACCGGTGCCTGCCCTTATGCAGGTCACCGTCCAGGAACAGCCTGGCCGCCCGGCTCTGCCGGGTGGAGAGCGCCAAAGCGAGGATATTGAGGCCGATCTCGTTCAGGTTGCCTACACGGCCGCATCGCCCTCGACGTTCCCCATCTCCCCCGCTCCACGACCTGGATCCGCCGAGCCTGCCGCATCCGCCCCAACCAATATTAGTACTGCCGCCCAAGTAGAAGCAGGCGGAATTTACCTGCAACTGGGAGCGTTCAGTGCCTATGATAACGCCGATAATTTCGTTGCACGCATGCGCGCCCAGTTTCCCGCATTATTCAACAATCTTGATATCGTGGCAAAAGACGGCCTGTTCAAAGTTCATGCCGGTCCATATCCCAATCACGCGGTAGCCAGGCAAGCGGCAGAAAAGATTGCTCAAAGTCTTTCCATCAGGCCGATGCTGTTGGTGCGATAATTTTGAGTTACTCGCCTCGGGCGGCCGCTTTTTTCCTTTTTAATGTGTCCTGTCTTGCATCTGCGCCCAGCCTCAATCATCTCATCCACAAGTCTCCTGTAGCTTTGATAGCAAAAACTGCGCTTGCTTGATAAAATCATCCCCATCCTCTTCGATTAGACCTATTCCATCATTTCACTCAGGATCATCCATGACCATCAAAACTTTCTATCCCACCAAAAAGATCAGTACGTTTTACCCGCCGCAGCGCACTCTGATGGGTCCGGGTCCATCCGATACTCATCCACGCGTGCTGTCTGCCATGGCCCGTCCGACTTTAGGTCATCTTGATCCGGTATTCACGGACATGATGGAGGAATTGAAGAGCCTGCTGCGTTATGCGTTTCAGACATCCAATCTTTTGACCTTTCCTGTTTCGGGACCTGGCTCGGTCGGCATGGAGATGTGTTTTGTCAATATGATCAATTCGGGCGACAAGGTGATCGTATGCAGGAATGGTGTGTTCGGCGGGCGCATGATCGAAAACGTGCAACGTAGTGGGGGCACGGCGGTGGTGGTGGAAGACAAGTGGGGCGCGCCGGTCGATCCACAAAAAGTGGAAGATGCATTGAAACAGAATCCTGATGCGAAGATCGTCGCTTTTGTCCATGCCGAAACTTCGACCGGGGCGCTATCAGACGCTAAAACGTTATGTGAAATTGCGCAGCGTCATAATTGCCTTACCATCGTGGATACCGTTACCTCGCTGGGAGGTTCCCCGATCAAGGTGGACGAATGGAAGATCGATGCGATCTATTCCGGTAGTCAGAAATGTCTGTCGTGCCCGCCCGGATTGTCACCGGTCAGCTTTTCCGAACGTGTGGTGGAACTGGTCAAGAACCGCAAAGGTAAAGTGCAAAGCTGGTTCATGGACCTAAACCTACTGCTCGGGTATTGGGGAACCACCCGCACCTATCATCACACGGCACCAACGAATGCGCTCTACGCGCTGCACGAAGCTCTGGTAATGCTGTATGAGGAAGGCCTGGAGCATTCATGGGCCCGCCATCAGCGTAATCACACGGCACTGAAAGCAGGCTTGCAAACCCTCGGTATCGAGTATCTGGTGGAAGAGAAATCACGTCTCCCGCAGCTCAACTCCGTCCATGTACCGGAAGGCATCGATGAAAAGGAAGTGCGCCGCAGGCTGCTTGCCGACTATAGCCTTGAAATTGGCGCCGGCCTGGGCGATCTGGCGGGCAAGATCTGGCGCTTCGGTTTGATGGGTTATTCGAGCAGAATCGAGAATGTCGTGTTATGCCTGGGCGCATTGGAGACCGTATTGTCCGACATGGGAATGAAAGTCGAGCATGGCGCCGCAGAATCCGCGGCACATTACGCTTACGCGGCCAACCCCCTGCCGGTAGAAAGCAAAAGCGCGGCAAAAGCAGTTTGATTCGAGTTCTAAATAAATGCCAACACGGGCTCGGCGGCTTTTGACACGAAGTGGAGCAGCGCGGAAGTGAATGGGTCCGCTCCCCTTGTTTAAAGGCCTAACTCATGCAGCGCAATGCGCTCCAAAGCGTTGCACGAGGCGCGCCCCCGCGAAGCGGGGATCGGGCAGCGAAGGGGATGTTACGGACCGCATCACCAGGTACCGCGAGGGCGCCCACATCCCGCTACGGGGTCGCATCTTCCTTCGGAAGACGCTGTGTGCTCCACCCTGCGCAGTCGCGCTTCGCTTAGTAGCGCCCTACACGTTAAGGCATTTCGACGGTGATTCCATTCCTAGATCAAGATGATCACGCGAAGCCGATGAGCGAACGACGAAGACAGTGCAAATAGCACGGCGAGGAGTGAGTGAAGAAGGCGACAAAGTGAGGGCTTGATATGGGAGTGGAAAGAATTACAACCCAAGTCTCTGCCAGATTGTAGTCGTCAATCCCGCCGAATTCAGCGTATAAAAATGCAAACCCGGCGCACCGGCGCTCAAGAGCCGGTCACATAAATCGGTTACGATGTCCAGCCCAAAAGCGCGTATGGATGCGCTGTCGTCTCTGTAACCCTCCAGTCTTTTTCTGATCCAGCGTGGAATTTCAGCGCCGCAAGCATCTGAAAAACGAGCCAGTTGGGAAAATTTATTGATAGGCATGATACCCGGCACGATCGGTATTTCAATACCCATCGCCTCACATTCGTCTATAAAGTTGAAGTAGGCATCCGCATTATAGAAATACTGTGTAATGACCGAATCTGCGCCGGCATCGACCTTGCGTTTGAAGTTCAGCAAATCCTCCTGCGCGGAATTTGCCTGCGGATGATATTCCGGATACGAGGCAACTTCGATATGAAAAGTATCGTCGAATTCCTCACGAATGAAGGCCACGAGCTCATTGGCATAACGAAATTCTCCGCCTTGCGCCATGCCCGAAGGTAAGTCTCCTCTCAGGGCGACGACATGCCGAATGCCCCCATCGCGATATTTTTCCAGCATCCTGCGAATACTTTCGCTGGTCGAGCCGATGCAGGACAGGTGGGGTGCGGCTACATGACCCTCTGCCTGAATCTCAAGCACCGCTTCAAGTGTTCGATCGCGCGTTGATCCGCCCGCGCCGAACGTTACTGAAAAGAATTTAGGCTTAAGTTGCGCCAATTGCCTGCGTGTAGCGCGCAGCTTCTCCATCCCTTCGGGTGTTTGTGGCGGAAAAAACTCGAAACTGAAGGTGGGAGGGAATTTTTTTTGAGATTCCATCTTTTGCCGAACGGAAAGAAAAGGTAAGGAGGAAGGCGCGAAGGAAGGTACAGGAAGGGTAAAAGAGGAAAGGCAGAGCGCTTGCCAGCTCCTTCAGCTTCTACCTTCCCTTCCTTTGGTTCCCTTATTCGTTCCTTGATCTGAGAATCAGTAACGGTATAGCCCCGGCTTATACGGCCCGTTCTTATCCAGATTCAGGTAATTTGCCTGCTCTTCAGTCAATTCCGTCAGCCTGACGCCCAGCTTGCCCAGATGCAGCCGTGCGACCTTTTCATCGAGATGCTTGGGCAGCACATAGACATTCTTCTGATAGCTTGCGCCATTTTGCCAGAGCTCCATTTGCGCCAGCACCTGATTGGTGAACGAACTGGACATTACGAACGAGGGATGGCCGGTGGCGCAACCAAGGTTCACCAAGCGTCCCTTTGCCAGCACAATGATGCGGCGGCCTGTGGGGAAAATGACGTGATCCACTTGCGGCTTGATATTCTCCCACTGATACTTCTGGACCGAGGCAATATCTATTTCCGAATCAAAGTGGCCGATATTGCAGACGATAGCCTGATTCTTCATTCTCAGCATATGATCGTGAGTAATGACGCGCAGATTTCCGGTCGCTGTCACGAAAATATCCACCTGATCACACATCTCGTCCATCGTCACGACGCGATAGCCCTCCATTGCCGCCTGAAGCGCGCAAATGGGATCGATCTCGGTGATCCATACGGTAGCGCCCAGACCCCGCAGGGATTGGGCGCAGCCTTTACCCACGTCACCATATCCGCATACCAAGGCGACCTTGCCTGCAATCATCACATCGGTAGCCCGCTTGATGCCATCTACCAGCGACTCACGGCAACCATAGAGATTATCGAACTTGGATTTGGTGACTGAATCGTTGACGTTGAACGCCGGAAATGGCAACTCGCCTTTTTTTTGCATTTCATACAATCGGTGAACACCCGTGGTGGTTTCCTCGGTCACTCCATGAATATTGGCGAGCTTGCTGGAATACCAGCCCGGACGGGTGCTCAGCCGTTTCTGGATGGCAGCAAACAGCGCGTGTTCTTCCTCATTGGTCGGACTGGCTATTACCGATGGGTCCTGTTCCGCCTTGCTGCCCAGAATGACCAGCAGTGTCGCATCGCCGCCGTCGTCCAGGATCATGTTCGGGCCATTGGAACCTGAAGTATTACCGCCCGGCCACTCAAAAATGCGGTGCGTGTATTCCCAATAATCATCCAGCGACTCACCCTTATAGGCAAATACCGGAGTACCCTCCGCTGCAATTGCCGCTGCAGCATGATCCTGAGTCGAAAAAATATTGCATGAAGCCCAGCGAACCTGCGCTCCCAGCTTGATCAGCGTTTCAATAAGCACTGCTGTCTGAATGGTCATATGCAGCGAACCGGCAATGCGGGCTCCTGCTAAGGGCTTTGCGTCAGCATATTCTTCGCGAAGTGCCATCAAACCGGGCATCTCGGTTTCGGCTATGGCGATTTCCTTGCGCCCCCACTGGGCCAGGGACATATCGGCAACTTTGTAATCGGAAAATTCACTACCCGCAGGGGTCGGGGTAGTCTTGGCAGAGGTAGAGGTGGTAGAAGTAGATGCGGATGCAGGACTGAGCACAGCGTTCATAGAATATCTCCAGAAAAATGAACGAGCGCCGTTGTTGCAATCCTTCCTCAGCCGAGCCTTGCGGGATGGGCCCGTTGCAGCGCTCCTCGACCGGGGAAGGGGTTTAACCCAGATAATCCATTAGGCGGCTCCTCGAGCCTACGCGAGTGCTGGCGGTCGGTTTACGGCCATTTCGCCGCTTGCTCGGCGTCCATAGACCAAGCAATGGACTTCTCTCAACCCGCAAGACTGTCTCGCAACCCGCCTCGCCATCACCTCGCGTCCCAACGGATTATCTGGGTTGAAGCTAATGTGAAACCAAACCTGGGAACCTGTTACCGCTTATGCTTCCACCGCAACTTCGACACCCGCGTCGGCACGCAGCCGCGCGGCTTTGTCGGTAGCTTCCCAGGTAAATTCCGGCTCATCCCGGCCAAAATGACCGTAGGCCGCGGTTTTTTCATAAATTGGTCGAAGCAGATTGAGCGCGTGAATGATTGCCCGAGGCCGTAGATCGAAATGGCGGTCGATCAACTTGGCAATCTTGTCATCGGAAATTTTTCCGGTTCCAAAAGTATCGACCATCAGCGAAACGGGGCGTGCCACCCCTATGGCATAGGCCACCTGTACTTCGCATCTGCTGGCGAGGCCAGCCGCGACAATATTTTTGGCCACGTAACGTCCGGCATAAGCTGCGGAACGATCCACTTTGGACGGATCCTTGCCTGAGAAAGCACCTCCGCCATGATGTGCGGTGCCCCCGTAGCTATCTACGATAATTTTGCGGCCGGTCAAGCCGCAATCTCCCATCGGTCCGCCCACTACGAAGCGTCCCGTAGGGTTGACGAGGTAGCGGGTTTCTCCACTCAGCATTTTTTTCGGAAGTACCGGTTTGATGACTTCTTCAATCACGGCTTCGCTCAATTGAGCATGGGAAATGTCCGGATGGTGCTGGGTGGAGATCACGACCGTTTCGATACGCTGCGGCTTGCCATTCAGATAGCGCACGGACACTTGCGACTTTGCGTCGGGGCGTAACCATGGCAGACGGCCATCTTTTCTCAGCTCGGCCTGACGCTCCATCAGGCGATGCGCATAATAAATCGGCATCGGCATCAGCTGCGGGGTTTCGTCGCATGCATAACCAAACATGAGCCCCTGATCGCCCGCGCCCTGGTCCATCTCCTCTTCCTTGGAGCGGTTGACGCCCTGGGCAATATCGGGAGATTGCTTGTTGAAGGCGGTTAGCACCGCGCAGGTGCGATAATCAAAACCAATATCCGAACTGTCATAACCAATGCGTTTGACGGCCGCGCGTGCAACCTGCATATAATCGACGTTGGCCTCAGTCGTGATTTCGCCGGACATGACAATCAGTCCGGTACTGCACAGGGTTTCGCAGGCAACCCGCGCGTTGGGGTCCTGGGCCAGGATAGCGTCCAGAACTGAATCTGAAATCTGATCAGCAACTTTGTCAGGATGACCTTCAGATACAGATTCGGAAGTAAAAAGGTAGTCGCTCATGATGTCCCCGCCGATTATTGGTCTTGAAAGAGCTGTAGAATACCAAATAATCTTTACATTAAGAAGATAAACAATAATAAACCCAGATAATCCATTAGGACGCGAGATGATGGTGAGGCAGGTTGCGAGACAGTTTTGTCGGTTGGGAGAAGTGCATAGCTTGGTCTATGGACGCCGAGCAAGCGGCGAAAATGGCTGCAAACTGACCGTCAGCACTCGTGTAGGCTTGGAGAGCCGCCTAATGGATTATCTGGGTTAAATAGATTTAAGGCCGATACAGGCTCAGGCCTGATCATCAAAGACTGCCGATGAAACTCAGGTTCACGAAAATGCATGGCCTTGGCAACGATTTTG
>DATJHX010000034.1:0-8663 GCA_035493655.1 Nitrosospira sp. | reverse complement strand
CAATTGCGGCTGAGCTTGCAAAAAAATATTCAGATGGGTCAGAAAAACCCAGGCCAGCAAGCATTGCACCAACGCGAGGGTTATCCATGCCAATGGAGAACTGAAGAGGATTTTTAATTCTTTTCGCGCAATCGTCAGCATAAGGTCATGAACCGATTGGACATTCTGCATTCATGGTGTGGCGTACAAATATTTCCTCCAGGCTTGCTCCCTTCTGTTTCAGCCCACTTATTGACTCGGCGAACACCAGGCGGCCTTCGTGCAGGATTTGTACACCGGTACATACCGCCTCGACCTCGGACAGGATGTGGGTCGATAAAATGACGCTGCGCCTGGCTCCAAGTTCGCGAATGAGGGCACGGGTATCGCGGATCTGGTTGGGGTCGAGCCCCACTGTTGGCTCATCAAATATGATTACATCGGGATCATGGATGATTGCCTGGGCGATTCCCACTCGCTGTTGATAGCCTTTCGAAAGCAAGCCGATCAAGCGATCGCTTGTGTTGTCCAGCCTGCAGCGTTGCATAACCTCATCCACCGCGGCATTGATTTTTCGCTTTTCGACGCCATGCAGCCTGGCGGCAAGCGTCAGGTATTCACTCACCGTCAACTCCCGGTAGAGTGGCGGAATTTCCGGCAAATACCCGATATGCGCCTTGGCTTTGCGCGGTTGATCCAGCATGTCGACGCCGCAGATCTCGACGGTGCCCGCGCTGGGCGCAAGGTTATCGGTGAGCATGCGCATAATGGTCGTTTTGCCGGCGCCGTTGGGGCCAAGCAAGCCCAATATTTCACCTCGTCTCAGTTCGAGGTTGATGTCGCGCACGACAGCGCGGGCGCCGAAATAACGGCATAGCCCTCTAGCTGAAACAGTAGTGGGTACGGCTTCCGGTACGGTCGCCACCGCAGTTGCCGCTGAGGCTGCCGAAACAGTTTGTGCAATTTGTTCAGTCATAAAAAAAGGCCGCTTTCACGCTTGCATGGGCTGCTTCAAGCGGCTTCTGCCGGTATCGGACATGGAATAGGAAAACTTGTTCTAAACCTTCTTTATATCTAGGCCGCCTGTCGGGACACCTGCAAATTCACCCGGTGGCTCAGGTATTCAATTGCTCAGCTATCACTTCAGCTATTACTTGTGATAAGCGCAAAATATACCTAATATGTGGCCTGTGCCGAAAGACTAATCCCGCCTTTGCCTTATTTTCAAACCATGCCTGGATTCCCCACATGAGCCTAAAAATTCCTGGCGCATTGCTGCTGTTGACTTTTTTCACTGCCTGCGCGCAGGTCCCGGCCAAGACCGATATAAAGGCCAGTACCGGCAAGCCAGCGGAAAAAAGCCAGGCTGGACAGCCCGATTTGCCCAACCAGGAGTTGACCGAACCTATGCTGTTCGACTTTTTGCTGGGGGAAACGGCTCTGCAGCGCGGCGATCAGGATCTGGCAATCCGTACCTATCTCAAACTCGCGAGAACCACGCGTGATCCGCGAGTCGCACAGCGCGCCACCGAAATCGCTCTTCATTCACGGCAGCCTCTGGCAGCGCTCGAAGCGGCCAAGCTGTGGGTTGAGTTCGAGCCTGGTTCCGTGGGCGCTCGTCAGACGGTGGCGGCGCTGCTGGTCAATATTGATCGGCTGGACGAAGCCCGGCCCCATCTGGAAAAATTGCTGGCCTCTGAGGGAGGAAACGTCGGCGAGGCTTTCATGCAATTGAATAGTCTGCTGATGCGCAACTCCAATAAAAATGCCGCATTTGAATTAGTGAAGCAACTTGCGGAACCCTACCCCAAACTGCCGGAAGCTCATTTTGCAGTATCCCAGGCAGCGTGGTTCGCCAATCAATTCGACGTCGCGCTCGCAGAGATGAAGCAGGCGCTTGCACTTCGACCAGAATGGGAAATCGCGGCAATATATCAGGGGCGCATACTGGCGCGTACCTCCAATGCCGCCGCTATCGAATTTTTCGACAATTATCTCAAGAATTACCCCAAAGCCAACGATACACGCATCACTTACGGGCGGCTATTGCTGGCTGAGAAAAATTACACCAAGGCACGCGAACAGTTCCAGCAATTGCTGACCGAGAACCCGGGCAATGCGGACGTCGCCGTAGCGGTCGCCTTGCTATCTGTAGAACTGCGTGATTATGACGTGGCCGAGGCCAATTTCAAGAAAGCGCTGGATCTGGATTACAGGGACCCCGGCATGGTGCGTTTTTATCTCGGCGGTGTTTACGAAAAAACCGAGCATCCTGATAAAGCGATGGAAGCCTATCATTCCGTGACGACCGGTAATCAATATATCCCCGCGCAAGTTCGGTATGCGCTGCTGTTGAGTCGAAAGGGAAAAATGAACGAAGCTCTTCACCACGTGCAGAGCCTGCCAGTGACGAATGATCAGCAGCGTGCTCAACTGATTATCGCCGAGGCGCAGCTATTGAGGGAATCAGGTGCTTATCAGAAAGCATTTCGCGTGCTCAGCAACGGCCTCGACAAATTTCCAGATTCGCCGGATTTACTCTACGACCGCGCGCTGGCAGCCGAAAAGATTGGTAAGACGGACATCATGGAAAAGGATTTACGCAAGCTGATCCAGTTGAAACCCGATCATGCCCATGCCTACAACGCCCTTGGGTACGGGCTTGCGGAACATAGCAATCGCCTCAAGGAGGCGTTGGAGCTTATCGAGAAAGCGATCCAGCTTTCCCCCCACGACCCCTATATCATGGATAGCCTGGGCTGGGTGCACTACCGCATGGGAAACCTCAATCAAGGGCTCAGCTTTCTTCGGCAAGCATTCGGAATGAACCCTGACCCGGAAATAGCAGCTCATCTGGGGGAGGTCCTCTGGGTGCAGGGGACAAAGGACGAGGCAAAGGAAATCTGGCAATCGGCGCTTAAAGAACACCCGGGCAACGAGGCCTTGCTCAGCACCATGAAGAAATTCATGAAGTAGGCTTCCCGGCCGTAAAGCTGTAAAGATGCAAAATGCTAACCCATGCTGGCAGAGAAACGGATCGACCAGGCGCCTTGTTTTTCCATGGTGGAGCCTGTTTTTATGCACGCCGTCTTTTCTTGCCGGCTGCGCGCTAACGCCCCCCGTCCAGAAAAATAACGTCGCCACTACTGTCTTCATCGCGCCCGTGCCCGGTAGCGCCGATGCGAGAGCCGCAAGCTTTCTGCTAACGGGCAGGGCGGCGGTGAAGGGAGGCAAGGAGAGCTTTTCGGGCGGAGTGCAGTGGCGCCACGACGACGGGGGCGATGAAATTCTCCTGCTTTCTCCGTTGGGACAGGCCCTGGCACAAATTCAACTCAATCCGGACGGTGCATCTCTGACCACGTCCGAGCATCAAAGCTATTATGCCGCCGATGTTGAAAGCCTGACCGAGCAGGTGCTGGGATGGCACCTGCCGCTCATGGGTTTGCAATACTGGGTTCAAGGCGCGAATTCACCCATCAGTGGGGCTGAAATGGACCTGGATGGCAATAGGCGGGTAGTGGCTATCCGCCAGGACGGTTGGAACATCGATTATGCGGATTATTTCCCGGCCTCGGAGACCTATGTTGCACAGGCCCGGAGCCAGACCCAAGCTGAGGCCGTACGCCCGCGGTTATTGCTGCTTAAACGGGGTGATCTTCAAATAAAAATTGTGATAGATAGCTGGAATTCCGCTGGCAACTGAGGCATTCCGGTGCGTAAGGAATTTCATTGTTAAAAAATGAATAAGCTCGTTTGCCCTGCTCCTGCCAAGCTGAATCTGTTCCTGCATGTGGTCGGGCGCAGGGAAGATGGCTATCATCTTCTGCAAACAGTTTTTCGCTTGCTGGATTTTTCGGATCAATTGCAATTCGCCTTGCGGGACGATGGCGAGATCAAATTGCACACACCCCTCCCCGGCGTGCCCGAGGAAAAAGATTTATGCGTACGCGCCGCAAAGCTGCTGCAACAGGAAAGCGGTGTTTCGCTGGGCGCGGATATTTTCCTGGAGAAGCATATTCCGATGGGGGGCGGATTGGGTGGCGGCAGTTCCGACGCGGCGACGACATTGCTAGCGCTTAACCGTTTATGGAAGCTGGGTTGGAAAAGAGAGCCGCTATCTGAGCTGGGATTGCGCCTGGGCGCGGATGTACCGGTGTTCATTTTCGGTGAGAATGCGTTTGCTGAAGGTGTGGGGGAAAAACTCTCCACTATCGCGCTGCCGCCCGCCTGGTACCTGGTGCTGATGCCGCCCGTTCACGTTTCAACAGCCCATGTTTTTGCCAGTAAAGAATTGACACGAAACACGATTCCCATCAAAATACCGCCCTTTTCCGTCGAGCTGGGGCATAATGACCTTGAGCCGGTGGTATGCCGTTCGTATCCAGAGGTAGCAAGCCACCTGGAATGGCTCAAGCAGCTCGACAACACCGGGATGACGGCAATGACCGGCTCCGGTGCGTGCGTGTTTGCTGAATTCGCCTCTGGGACTGCTGCGAAAACGGCGCTGACGCTGGTCCCTGCCGGTATGAAAGGTTTTGTGGCACAGGGATTGGAACGTCATCCCATGCATGATTTTGTCGAATAGTAATTTGGGGAGTCGCCAAGTGGTAAGGCACCGGATTTTGATTCCGGCATTCGTAGGTTCGATCCCTACCTCCCCAGCCAGTTTTCAGCAGTTTTCAGCCTTAGGACCAATCCGAACAGTAATATTGAGGGCAATTTCCTCAAGTCCCGGTTTTAGCATCTTCAACCCATAACTTCCGTTCATGGCCTACGACAGCTTGATGGTTTTCACCGGGAACGCCAATCCCAAGCTCGCGCAGGACGTCGTGCGCCACCTCAATATCCGCGTGGGGCGCGCAACGGTAGGCCGGTTCAGCGACGGCGAAGTAATGGTGGAAATCCTGGAGAACGTCCGTGGCAAGGACGTCTTCGTGTTGCAATCCACCTGCATGCCGACCAACGATACGCTAGTGGAACTACTCGTGCTCGTCGATGCGTTGAAGCGCGCTTCCGCCGGGCGGATCACCGCGGCCATGCCTTATTTTGGTTACGCCCGCCAGGACAGAAGGCCACGCTCGGTACGGGTACCGATCACCGCCAAGGTGGTGGCAAATATGCTAACTACGGTCGGGATTGACCGGTTGCTGACAATGGATTTGCACTCGGACCAGATTCAGGGGTTTTTCGATATCCCCGTGGATAACATCTATAGCATGCCGATCCTCCTCGGCGATTTATGGAAAAACAATCATCAGAACCTGGTGGTGGTTTCGCCGGACGTGGGCGGCGTGGTGCGGGCCAGGCAGATGGCGAAGCGCCTGGAATGTGATCTTGCAATCATTGACAAACGGCGCCCCAAAGCAAATGTCGCCAAGGTCATGAATATCATTGGGGAAGTGGACGGACGCACCTGCGTCATCATGGATGACATGGTGGATACCGCCAATACGCTATGTGAAGCGGCCCGTGCGCTGAAAGAGCATGGGGCGGAAAGTGTCATGGCGTATTGCACGCACCCTGTGCTGTCCGGCAACGCGGTGGAGCGCATCCAGAATTCTGCCTTGGACAAACTGGTGGTTACCGATACCATTCCCCTGCGGGAGGACGCCAAAGCCTGTAACCGCATTCATCAGTTGAGTGTTGCGAGCCTGCTTGCGGAAACGGTGCTAAGGATCAGTAACGAGGATTCGGTGAGCTCCCTCTTCATGGAATAATACGCGCAGTCGCTGGAGTTGCCGTATGTGTATATGTATGTGTATTTAAGAGGCGCCTGGATCAGTCACACAGGGAGCATTAAGAGCAGTCGCGGGGAGCATTAAGAGCAGTATGAGGTTTTATTAATCGGATCGCCTGGTCGCGGACGATCCATATTTTGGAGAAAATGATGCAAATTGAAATCAGCGCGCAAAAGCGCACATTGCAGGGCAAAGGTGCGAGCCGCCGCCTGCGTGGTTCGGGGAAGGTGCCGGGAGTCGTCTATGGTGGGGAAAATCCTGCACAGGCCATCGAACTGGATCATAACAATCTTTATCACCAGCTCAAGCTGGAAGCTTTCCATGCCTCCATCCTGACCATGGATATGGAAGGCCAGAAAGAGCCGGTACTGTTGCGCGACATTCAAATGCACCCGTTCAAGTTGCAGGTGCTGCATATCGATTTTCAGCGGGTTGATCCCAGGAAAAAGATACACATGAAAGTGCCCCTGCACTTCATCAATGCGGACACCGCGCCGGGGGTAAAGCTTTCCGGTGGGATCGTCAGCCATGTGCTTACCGAGCTGGATGTTTCCTGTCTGCCCAAAGACCTGCCGGAATTCATTACGGTGGATCTGGCCGATCTGGCTGCTGGAAATACCGTGCACTTGAGCGACCTCAAGATGCCGGAAGGGGTGGAAATTCCTGCTCTTCAAAAGGGCGAGAATTTACCCGTAGCGACGATTGTCATTCCGCGTGCCGTAGCCGCCGAGGAAGCGGCTGCCGCCGTCGCCGCTGCCGAGATTCCAACAACGGTACAGAAGAAAGAAGGCGTCGCCAAAGAGGGAGAAAAGAAGGACGCCGGAAAGAAAGATACAGGGAAGAAGAAATAATCCCTGTGTTTTTCGGTTCCTGTGCCCGCTGGAGTCACATCGGTTCCGGCGGGCTTTTCATTTTATAGGTACGAGTCCCTCAGATGAATCCGGACAGCGGATCGATTTTCCTTCCTGCATTCGATGAAACTTGTCGTCGGTCTTGGTAACCCCGGCAAGCAGTATGCGGCCACGCGTCACAACGCCGGCACGTGGTGGATATCGCGGTTGGCCGACGCATTGCAGATCACGTTAAAGGCGGAGCCTCGATTCCACGGATTTTGCGCGCGACTGGGTCAAGGCGATTCCGAGCTGTGGTTGCTCAATCCCCAGACCTACATGAATGCCAGTGGCAAAGCTGTTGGAGCCTTGTGCCACTACTATAAAATCCAGCCCGAACACATTCTTGTGGTTCATGACGAGCTGGATCTGCCGCCGGGCACTTCCCGGCTGAAGCTGGACGGCGGGCTTGGCGGGCACAACGGTTTGAAGGACATCGCCGTGCATCTCTCCACCAAAAATTTCTGGCGCCTGCGCATCGGCATCGGTCATCCCGGCGATAAAAATGCCGTAGTAAATTATGTATTGCAACCGCCGCGCAAGGAAGAAGCTGCGCTCATAGACGAGTCGATTGAGCGCAGCCTCGAGGTGTGGCCGCTTATCGCAGAGGGCCATTATCAGGCAGCAATGATGAAGCTGCATACTAGCGTCTGAGCACCGCCTGAGCAGCCTATGCCTATTTATCCGTTTATCTGGTGAGGAATACCGTGAAATTTCGTCATTCCGGGCTTGACCCGGAATCCAGTCCAACTAAATGACCCGCAAATGACTCGCGTACCTTGTCCGCCAGGATACTGGCTGCGGCGGTATGACGTTCATACTGTTTCGTTCGTACTGTTTGCGTGCCTGCCAATTTACCATTTAGAGTTGAATAAGCCATGAGCCTGAAATGCGGTATCGTCGGTCTACCCAATGTGGGTAAATCGACTCTATTCAATGCCCTGACGAAGGCGGGGATTGCGGCTGAGAACTACCCGTTCTGCACGATCGAGCCCAATGTCGGCATTGTTGAAGTTCCTGATAAGCGGCTGGCCGCACTCGCGGCCATAGTCAAGCCGCAAAAGGTACAGCCAGCGATCGTCGAGTTCGTGGATATCGCTGGCCTCGTTGCCGGCGCATCTAAAGGCGAAGGGCTGGGAAACAAGTTTCTCGCCACCATTCGCGAAACCGATGGCATCATCAATATGGTGCGCTGCTTCGTCAATGAAAACGTCGTGCACGTGGCCGGGAACGTAGACCCGGTTTCCGACATCGAAACCATACAGACCGAGCTCGCGCTGGCTGACTTGGCAACGGTGGAGAAAGCGCTGCAACGCGAAACGAAGCTCGCCAAATCAGGCAACAAGGATGCAATCAAGTTCGTGGCATTGCTCGAGGCGGTATGCGCGCACCTCGACCAGGGCAAGCCAACCAGAAGTCTGGGGCTGGACAAGGAACAGCAGCAACTGTTGAAGCCCCTCTGCCTGCTGACGGCCAAACCGGCGATCTATGTTGCCAACATTGATGAAATAGGCTTTAAGGATAACCCGCTGCTTGCGCGAGTGGAGGAATATGCCGCCCGCGAGGGCGCGCCGGTGGTGCCGATCTGCGCGGCACTCGAATCCGAAATTGCCGAGTTGCCAGACGAGGACAAGGAGGTTTTTCTCGCCGACCTGAACCTGGAAGAACCGGGGCTGAACAGGCTGATTCGCGCCGCCTACCAACTGCTCGGACTGCAAACCTACTTCACAGCGGGCGTGAAAGAAGTTCGCGCCTGGACTATCTCAAAAGGCGACACCGCTCCCCAGGCGGCTGCGGTGATCCATACCGATTTCGAGAAAGGATTCATTCGGGCCGAAGTCATCGGCTACGGCGACTTCATCGCCTGTAAGGGCGAGCAGGGCGCCAAGGAGGCGGGGAAGATGCGGCTGGAAGGGAAGGAATACGTGGTCAAGGACGGCGATGTGATGCATTTTAGGTTTAACGTCTAAGCGACAAGTCTTCTGAATTAGAAGGCCGCAGCATTCATGTGTGCAAGGCTGGCTGATTGTCGAGCTTGTTCCCATATCGTTTTTGC
>DATJHX010000033.1:0-6197 GCA_035493655.1 Nitrosospira sp. | reverse complement strand
TAGCGACGATGGTATCGGCCGAGGCACGCAAAGAAAGCCGCGGCGCTCACGCGCGGGAAGATTTTCCGAAGCGGGATGACGATAAATGGCTCAAACATACTTTGTACTTTAGAGAGGGCCGGCGCCTGGATTACAAACCGGTAAGGTTGAAACCGCTGACTGTGGAATCGTTTCCACCGAAACCGAGAACATATTGATTATTATTGATAAAAATAATCCAGCCGCGTATCAAATGACCTTCGCTACGAGAGATGCCTGGATAAGAAAATCCGGAACAAGATCAAAGTTGAACCCAGATAATCCATTAGGACGCGAAATGATGGGTTGCGAGACAGTTTTGTCGACAGTTTTGTCGGTTGAGAGAAGTCCATAGCCTGGTCTATGGACGCCGAGCAAGCGGCGAAAATGGCCGCAAATTGACCGCCAGCATTCGCGTAGGCTTGAAGAGCCGCCTAACGGATTATCCGGGTTGAATATGAGGATTGCGGTAGACGTCAGCCAACAAGGCTTCGCATTACTCATGTTTTTTCTATAACGCACATCGGCAGCGAGGGATAAAACATGCAGGAAATGAAAACTATCGAGCCGTGCGTCGTAGTGATTTTCGGAGCAAGCGGCAATTTATCACGCCTCAAATTGATCCCTGCCCTGTTCCGGCTGGAGCTGGCCGGCCGATTGCCGGAAAAAACAGCGATCCTTGGTTGCAGCCTGGAACCGTGGGACGACAGGCAATGGATCGAAGAAGTGTCCGGTATGCTTCAATCCAAATTTCCGGAGGGACTCGATGAGCAGGCGTTCGAGCGGTTCCGGGCCCGGCTGCACTATCACCCGAATCCGCCCGACAGCACCGATTCTTATCTGAAGTTGCAGAAAAAACTGGAAGAAACTCCCGGCTTTTCTCCCAATCGCGTCTTTTATATGGCGGTGCGCCCTTCCGAGTTTCCGTCAATTATCGACAGGCTTGGCAATGTCGGTCTGCTCAAAGAGCAAAAAGGCTGGTGCCGGGTGGTAATCGAAAAACCCTTTGGCTATGACCTGCTCAGCGCGCAGACACTGCAAAGAAGCCTGTACCATCACTTGAACGAACCGCAAATCTATCGCATCGACCACTATCTCGGCAAAGGCACTGTCCAGAACGTGATCGTATTTCGCTTCGCCAACATATTGTTCGAGCCGTTGTGGAATAACCACTATATCGATCACGTGCAGATTACTCACTCGGAAACATTGGGGGTCGAGGGCCGTGCGGATTACTACGAGGGAGCCGGCGCATTGCGCGACATGATCCAGAGTCACCTGCTGCAACTGCTGGCGCTGGTAGCGATGGAGCCCCCGGTAACGCTGTCCGCGGAGCATTTACGGGACGAGAAAGTAAAGGTGCTGAAAGCAATACGGCCGATTACCCAGAATTCGGTACACGCCCATGCATTCCGGGGGCAATATACCAACGGCGTGATCGGGAACAAACCTGTCCGCAGTTATCTGGACGAACCGGGCGTCGCACCCGATAGCGCCACTGAAACTTATGCTGCATTGAAGCTGTTCATCGATAACTGGCGCTGGGCCGGGGTGCCATTTTATCTGCGAACGGGCAAGCGCATGGCGGAAAACAGTTCGGCAATCTGCATCCGCTTCAAAAGCCCGCCGCGGGATTTGCTGCGCCACTCACATCGCGAATCGCCACACCCGAACTGGATCCTGCTGGGCATACAGCCCGATGATTGCCTGAAGATGGAAATCCAGGTCAAGGTGCCGGGACTTGACCTGAATACCCGCACGCTCAGCCTGGACGCAACCTATCGCAAGAGCAGCGAAGAGGAACATGACGCGTACGAAGGCTTGTTGCTGGATGTCATGCAGGGCGACCATTCACTGTTTCTGCGCATCGATGAAGTGGAATGGGCCTGGCGCGCCGTGGATCCCGTCATCAAGGTATGGGCGATGGAACGCGATTTTATCAACGGCTATCAGGCGGGAAGCTGGGGCCCCCGTGGAACCTATCGCTTGTTCGACAATGATAATCAGTTCTGGCGCCATTCCCTTAATCCTGAAGGTGCCGAGTTGCAGGCTTATTGATGCCTTACATATTTAGCGCGAGTGACTTTGCCCACGCGAAAATCTCTCGATTAACTCAAATATACTGGATAAATCGTGCCCGACTCCTTAAAAAAATCTATTTTTGAGCATGAAAAAGTTGGCTTCGACACGGACTCTATCAAGCAGTCTCTTGCTAATTGCTTGACCTATTCTGTGGGCAAGGACACTATCACTGCCACCGATCGCGACCGGTTCTTTGCCGCCGCATATATGGTGCGCAACCGCATGATAGACCGCTGGATGGAAACCATGCGCAGCTATTACATCAATGATTCCAAACGAGTTTACTATTTTTCCCTCGAGTTTTTGATGGGGCGCACGCTGATGAATAGTGTGCACAACCTCGGTTTTGATCAGCAATTCCGCGAAGCATGCAAGGAATCGGGGGTAGTTCTGGATGATGTACGTGAAATAGAGCCGGACGCCGCGCTTGGAAACGGCGGCCTGGGACGGCTGGCCGCCTGCTTTCTCGACTCCATGGCGACGCTCGACCTCCCCGGCTATGGTTATGGTATTCGTTATGAATATGGAATGTTCACCCAGCGAATCGAAGACGGCAGACAAATCGAACATCCCGATAACTGGTTGCGCTATGGTAATCCCTGGGAATTTCCCCGCCCAGAGGTGTTATATCAGGTCAAATTCCACGGTCATGTTGTCCAGTACGCGGATGACCATGGCGTAGAACGTTATCACTGGATTGATACCGATGACGTGATGGCGATGGCGTTTGATACGCCCATTCCAGGTTACGGCACGAATACTGTCAACAATATTCGATTGTGGGCTGCCAAGGCGACTCGCGATTTCGAATTGCGTTATTTCAATGAGGGCAATTATGTCAAGGCAGTGGAGGACAAGAACGATTCGGAAAACCTGTCCAAGGTGCTGTATCCCGACGATAGCACGGCAATGGGACGTGAGCTGCGCCTGAAGCAACAGTACTTTTTTGTGTGTGCATCATTGCATGACATTTTATATCGCTACAGCAAGTATCAGAAAAATTTTGATGCCCTGCCCGACAAAGTCGCGATCCAGTTAAACGATACGCACCCGGCCATCGCCATTCCCGAACTGATGCGCGTGCTGGTGGATCTGCATCATTACGACTGGGAAAAAGCATGGGATATCACCACTCGCACATTTGCCTATACCAACCATACACTGATGCCGGAAGCGCTTGAAACCTGGAGTGTCGCCCTGTTTGAGAGCGTCTTGCCGCGCCATCTACAAATCATTTACGAAATCAACCGCAGGTTTTTAAAGGATGTGATGCATCGGTACCCCGGTGATACCGGAATATCGCGTCGCATGTCCATCATCAACGAGGCGGACGGGAGGAGAATCCGCATGGCGCATCTTGCCATTGTCGGCAGTCACAAGGTGAACGGGGTAGCAAAAATTCACACCGAATTGATGAGGAAGACTATATTCGCCGACTTTGACCGGTTCTTTCCCGGCAAAATCATCAATATTACTAATGGCATCACGCCTCGCCGCTGGCTGAATCAGGCGAACCGGCGTTTGGCCGAACTCATCACTTCGCGCATTGGCTCTGATTGGATCAAGGACTTGAGTCAGTTGAAGCGCTTGATTCCGCTTGTCGATGATGCCTCTTTTCGCAAAGAGTTCGCTGCTGTAAAGCGAGCAGACAAGGAGCGTCTGGTTGCAATGATAAAGCGAAAGCTCAACATTGATATCAGCGCGGATTCGCTGTTCGACGTTCAGATCAAACGCATTCATGAATATAAGCGGCAATTGCTCAACATTCTCCATGTAGTGACGCTGTATAACCGCATCCGCCATAACCCCGGCGCTGAATATGTTCCACGCACCGTGATTTTTGGTGGCAAGGCAGCGCCTGGCTATACCCAGGCCAAGCTCATCATCAAGCTCATCAATGATATTGCCGACGTGGTTAATAACGATCCGCAAATGGCGGGACATTTGAAAGTCGTATTCATGCCCAATTATGATGTATCGTCGGCGGAGGAAATGATTCCAGCGGCAGACCTCTCGGAGCAAATTTCCACCGCCGGGACAGAGGCTTCCGGTACCGGAAATATGAAACTGGCTTTGAATGGAGCCCTTACGATCGGCACTCTGGACGGCGCCAATATCGAAATCGGCAGTGAAGTGGGAGAGGACAATATTTTTATATTCGGCCTCACAGCGGCGGAAGTTGCCGAGATGAAAGCGAATGGTTACCAACCTCGTGATATTTACCACGCTAACCCGGAATTGCGCGCTGTGCTCGATATGATCGGCTCGGGCTTCTTCTCTCCGGATGAGCCGGATCGCTTCGAACCGATTGTAGAGATGCTTTTACAGCACGGCGATAAATATATGCTGCTGGCGGACTATGCGTCTTATATCGCTTGCCAGAAAAAAGTTGAAACTGCCTATCAGGATCAGGAACAGTGGATACGCAAGGCGATCCTGAATGTCGCCAATATGGGTAAATTTTCCAGTGACCGTACCATCATGCAATATGCCCAGCAGATCTGGGATACGAGGCCCGTAGTGATCGTGGACAAAGACGGAACAAGCCAGCCAACTCGTGATGCCCGGGAAAGGGACTTGAGGTTTACCGATCTTTCAACGGCACTTTGAAAGAATGTTCCGGTTATCCCAAGCGCTTGAGCTGGCAAGGTCTTCGTCTTCAATCCTGTAACCGAATATAAGGTATCCAGTCATGAAGTTCTCAATCTACCGTTTCGACCCGGATAAGGATGAAAAGCCTTATATGCAGGATTATGACGTTGTACCCGAACCCGCCGACAGGATGCTGCTGGATGCGCTGGTCCGTATAAAAACCGTGGATGACAGCTTGAGTTTGCGCCGTTCGTGCCGGGAGGGGGTGTGCGGATCGGACGCGATGAACATTAACGGCCGTAACGGACTTGCATGTATTACGCCGGTCGCGGGATTGAAAGAACCGGTAACGTTGCGCCCGCTGCCCGGGTTGCCGGTGATACGCGACCTGATCGTGGATATGACGCAATTCTTCAAGCAATATCATTCTATCAAGCCCTATCTCATCAATAATGATCCCCCACCGGAAACCGAGCGGCTACAATCTCCAGAGGAAAGAGCCGAACTCGATGGACTCTACGAATGCATTCTCTGCGCATGCTGCTCTACGGCATGCCCTTCATTCTGGTGGAATCCGGACAAGTTTGTAGGACCCGCAGGACTGTTGCAGGCGTATCGCTTCATTGCCGATAGCCGCGACCAGGCGACTGCGGAACGGTTGGACTACCTTGAAGATCCATATCGCCTGTTCCGCTGCCATTCCATCATGAATTGCGTGGATGTGTGCCCCAAGGGCTTGAATCCAACCAGCGCTATTGAGAGTATCAAGGATAGGATGGTCAAAAGAACCGTATAAGCTTGCCTGGAACTTTATTTAATTTTTAGAGATGCCTTTGGAAGATGATGTGAAGGAACTGGAGCGCGTCCGCTGGCGATGCCGGCGCGGGTTGCTGGAACTTGATATCGTCCTGCAACGGTTTGTGGATATGTATCACGCTAAACTCAATGAAGCCGAGCTTCGGCAATTTGAGACTTTGTTGGACCTTTCCGACAATGATTTATGGGCTATGATTGCGCTGAAGGAAGCCGGGAATATGAATTCGCAACCTGTATTGCGTCTGTTGCAAACCGTTTGACACATGTCATCGATTGCCTCTCGATTTCATGGCAAATATAACAATAGTGGGGAACAATATGGAAAACAAACATACAGCGACGCTCGATCTGGGTAATGGCAGCCAGCCGTTCGAATTTCCCGTTCTATCCGGGACAATGGGCCCGGAGGTGGTGGATATTCGTACCCTCTATTCCAGAGCCGGTGTATTTACCTACGACCCCGGCTTTCTTTCCACCGCCAGCAGCAGCTCGAAAATAACGTTTATCGACGGTGATAAGGGCATTCTGCTTTATCGCGGTTATCCGATCGAACAGTTAGCGGTGCAGTGCGACTTTATGGAAGTCTGTTATTTGCTGTTGAATGGAGAACTGCCTACTGCCACGCAAAAAATTTCATTCGATCACACCATCAATGAACACACAATGGTGCACGAACAACTGGCGCGTTT
>DATJHX010000032.1:0-12700 GCA_035493655.1 Nitrosospira sp. | reverse complement strand
GATCTCGCAATCATCCGGCGAGCCCTTGAGTATTTGCAATCCTCCACCGGTGAACTCGCGATCAACGTTTCGGCTGAGACGATCTCCGATTGGAGTTTTCGCAATAAATTAACCGAATTGCTGCGCCAGGAACCTGATTTATGCCGCCTGCTGTGGATTGAAATACCGGAGTATGGCGTCTTTCGCAACTTTGAAGCCTTCCGTGATTTCTGCCGCACCTTCAGAGAGCTGGGCGGGCGCATCGGAGTTGAGCATTTTGGGCGTCACTTTTCCGAACTTCAGAAACTCGCCGATCTGGGCCTCGACTATATCAAGGTGGACGCCAGCTTCATACGCGGCATCAATCAAAACAGGGACAATCAGAAGCTTCTCAAGGCCTTGTGCAATCTCTCCCACACCATCGGCATTCTGGTGATTGCCCTTGGCATGCAGAACGAAGCGGAGTGGAAAACTCTGATAAAACTTGGTTTCGACGGCATGACTGGCCCCGGCATAGAAAACCTTTCCTGACATCCTCCAGCGCTCTTCACAAAACCCTGATTGCGCCTGAGATCGCTCTCCTGAATCAGGTTCCTGTGCCATTTCATCTGTAACAGGCTCTTCAATTTCCACACTGCCCGCATAATCATTTGCAATGCTGGGGCGTTGTATCTATAACTTCTTAAAGACTATTTTTTAATAACAACACCAAGGATAGGGAATGACTACTACGCATACCTGGAATTTTTTTCGCGCGGGCGGATTCGATCAGGTGCAGATCGACAACGGCGCGGATCTGCTGGCCCTGAAGGAACTGGACCAGAAGTTGTGGGTTGCGCTGAGCTGTCCGACGCGTGGGATAGAATTCGATACCCGTACCCTCGATTTGATCGATAATGACAAGGATGCCCACGTTCATGCGAATGAAATACTTGGCGCCATTGCGTGGGCGGGCGGCCTGCTAAAAAATCCCGATCTGCTGATCAACGGTTCGGACCGGCTGGCGTTGGCGGACATTGATGACAGTAATGACAGAGGCAAGGATGTGCTGGCCTCTGCTCAGTACATCCTGAAAAGCCTCGGCAAACCTGCCGCGACCGAAATTTCCCTGGCCGACATGGCCGACGTCGGTAAGTTTGTTGCGAGCCAGGAATTCAATGGCGACGGGGTGATCCATCCCGACCAGGTTACGGATGCCGCTCTACGCGCCACAATTGAAGATATCATCAAATGCCGCGGTTCGGTCGTCGATGCGGGCGGAAAAGCAGGCATCAATCAGGAAATCAGCGATGCGTTTTTTTCTGAAGTCGCCGCCTACTCGGATTGGCTCGCCAAGGGCGATGATGACGCACACGTTCAGTTTCTGGATGAGAAGACACAGGTAGCCGCGGATGCCTTTCATGCGGTGAAGGACAAGGTCAACGATTATTTTACCCGTTGCCAGCTTGCCGCGTACGATGCGCGCGCCGCCGGGCCGTTGAGTCGATCCATTGAGGATTACCAACATGTCGCCGCCCAAAGCCTCTCAGCTCAAAATGCCGATATCGCTGGTTTTCCGTTAGCCACAGTGGAACCCAACAAACCGTTGCCGCTGAATTCGGGTATCAATCCCGCGTGGCAAAGCCAGATCGAAGCGCTGCGGAAGCAAGCTATCGAGCCTGTATTCGGAAAGAAAGACGAGCTGACTGCGTCGGAATGGGCGGAGCTCTGCGCTAAATTTGCCGCGTTCGAAGCGTGGCAGGCGGCCAAGCCTTCGTGTTGCGCTGAAAAGCTCGGTAATGGGCGCTTGCGCGAGATAGCGCGAAGCGGGTACAAGGCAGCCATAGACCACTTGATAAGCCAGGATAAGGCAGTGGAGGATGAAGTCAAGGCGATCCGCTCGGTGGAGCAACTATTGCACTATCACCGCGACTTATTCAAGCTGGTCAATAATTTTGTATCATTCCGCAGCTTTTATACCGGAAGGGAAAAGGCGCTGTTCCAGCTTGGCACGCTGTATCTGGATGGCCGCAGCTGTGATCTGTGCGTCCGAGTTGACGACATCGCCAAGCATGCCGAGTTTGCGAACATGAGTGGGCTTTACCTGGCTTATTGCGAATGCGTGCGCAAGGGAGGCGCTGAAAAGATGAGCATAGCCGCGGCCTTTACTGATGGCGATTCGGATTTCCTGATGGTAGGCCGTAATGGCATTTTCTACGACCGCAGAGGCAACGATTGGGATGCCACTATCGTACGCATTCTCGACCATCCGATCAGCATCCGCCAGGCCTTCTGGGCGCCTTATAAAAAACTGATCAAGTTCATCAATGAGCAACTGGAGAAGCTTGCTGCAGCGAGAGCCGCCGCAGCGGATGAAAAGCTGCTCAAGGCGGCTGCAGAGAGTATCAAGCCGGTAACGGCGGGCACGCCTCCGCCTCCGCCTCCCCCAGCATCCCGGCAGGCCTTCGACGTAGGCAAGTTTGCGGGGATTTTCGCCGCGATCGGGCTGGCGCTGGGGGCTATTGGCGGCGTTCTCGCTTCCATTGTCAGCGGCATCCTTGGATTGAAAATCTGGGAAATACCGCTCGCAATAATCGGCATAATATTGCTCATTTCCGGGCCGGCCGTGCTTGTCGCTTGGTTCAAGCTGAAAAAGCGCACGCTCGGTCCTGTACTGGACGCAAATGGCTGGGCAATCAACGCACGAGCACGAATCAATATTTCTTTTGGAAAGTCCTTGACCCAAATAGCATATCTTCCGGAGGGCTCGCATCGCTCGCTGGTCGACCCCTATGCGGACAAGAAACCGGTATGGCCTTATTATGTATTAATTCTGGGGGCCATCGCAGCATTGGTCGTGATGTGGTATATGGGGATTTTTGGAGAACGTCCCAGCTAAAAATCATAGGAGAGAAGCGATGAACATCGGCGAACTCAAATCAGTGGCTAATGATATTGTCGCGAAACCGAAGGGCCTTCTGGCAGCCGATGAAAGCGGCCCCACCATCAAAAAACGCTTCGATTCGATCAAGGTGGAATCTACCGAGGAAAGCCGCCGAAGATATCGTGAGCTGCTTTTCACTACCGAGGGCATCGAACGCTATATCAGCGGCGTCATCCTGTACGATGAAACGCTGCGCCAGAGTTCGAGTGATGGCACGCCCTTTTCCAACCTGCTATCGAGCCGGGGAATCATTCCCGGCATCAAGGTGGACAAAGGTGCAAAGGCGCTGGCCCTCTATTCAGGAGATAAAATTACTGAAGGTCTGGATGGATTGCGTGATCGTCTCGCCGAATACAGACAGCTTGGCGCGAGATTCGCCAAGTGGCGGGCCGTGATCGAGGTGGACGAGCATGATGTGCCATCTGCATACGCGATTCGCGCGAATGCCCATGCCCTGGCGCGCTACGCAGCCCTCTGCCAGGAAGCCGGCCTGACTCCCATCGTGGAACCGGAGGTGCTCATGGATGGCGCGCATGACATCGGCCGGTGTGAAGTGGTTACCTCGCGAGTGCTTGAGCAGGTATTTGCCGAACTCGATGCCCACCGCGTCTTATTCGAAGGAATGCTGCTCAAGCCGAATATGGTGATTGCGGGAAAAAAATGCACCAATCAGGCCGGCTCCCAGCAGGTTGCGGAGGCCACGGTGCGCTGTCTCATGCGTTACGTCCCCGCCGCGGTTCCGGGAATTGTATTTCTCTCCGGCGGCCAAAGTCCTGCGGATGCGACTGATCACCTGAACGCCATGAATGCGATGGGTTCGCATCCGTGGCAACTCAGTTTCTCCTATGGCCGCGCGCTCCAGGAACCGGTGCTTGAAGCATGGAAAGGGCAGGAAAGCAATGTGCCGGCAGCTCAGCAGGCGTTCTTCAAGCGCTGCCGCTTGAATGGCCTCGCTCGCGAGGGGACATATAATAGCGCAATGGAAGCGGCTGACTCTGCAGTCTGAATAGATCGAGCGCGGCTGCCTGGCGGGTGAATTGACGGCGGAATTAACGATGGAGAGTATGGGAAACAGAAAAGCATGGGCTTTTATGCAGTAACGGCTGTCGCGGCAGGCGCAGCATTGGGCGCATGGCTGCGCTGGTGGTTCGGAATGGTGTTAAATCCGTTATTTCCTACTCTACCCCTCGGCACTTTAACAGCCAATCTGAGCGGAGGTTATCTGGTCGGTATCGC
The DNA here is from genome assembly GCA_035493655.1 of Nitrosospira sp. Taxonomy (GTDB): domain Bacteria; phylum Pseudomonadota; class Gammaproteobacteria; order Burkholderiales; family Nitrosomonadaceae; genus Nitrosospira. Next base: position 8,562 of record DATJHX010000032.1, on the reverse strand, counting down.
GGTAGAGTATTTTCATCACAATACAGTGCTTCCGCCGGAAGCCCGACTGTTTGCCATTACAGGCTTCCTCGGAGGGTTGACCACCTTTTCCACTTTTTCTGCTGAAACAGTGACACTGTTGATGCGCGAGCAATATGGCTGGACCTTCGTCATCATCCTTTCGCATCTGGCCGGCTCCCTCGCCATGACGGTACTGGGAATCATGACCATCAAATGGCTGGCGCAGCATTGAGAAGGCTGGAGGAACTGGAGCGCGATATGGAAGGCGTCTATCTCAAGTTTTATGTCAGCGAATACCGCGAGCACAACGGCATTCTGCTATTCGAATGGCTCCTGGAACGTGCGAAGAAGTGCGGCTTTCACGGAGGGACGGCAATGCGTGCCGTGGCGGGATTTGGGCGACACGGTATCCTGCACGAAGAAACCTTTCTCGAGCTTGCGGCAGACCTACCCGTAGAAGTGAGTTTTGTCCTGAGTAAGGACGAGGCAAAAGCGTTCCTCGATTTATTACAGGGGGAGAATATCGATCTGTTCTATGCCAGATTTCCGGTCGACTACGGATTTTTACCTGCTAACCATATCGATGACGGGGGGGCAGGAGAAACATCATCCAATCTGTAGGGTGCCACTAAGCGAAGCAAGGCGTAACCATGCGAAAGGCAAGGTAACAATATGGTTACGGCATAATAAGTGAGATGTGCCATGCCATCCCTTACGAGACATCGAAGGGGATATCAGTGTGGCTTGCCGGTATAACGTGAGTCGCGTGACAATATCGGGGAAAACGCATTACACCTGTCTTTATTCCTCTTCGCGCGATGAAAGCCCCTGTGCATTTATAAAAAGGGTATCAGTCATAGCCATCAGTAGTGGTAGCGGCAGGAACTGCTCAAGGAAAAGCCGGGCGCCGTTGCCTGCTGGCGGGCCATGGCGTTTGCTTCAACTGCAACTTCACTTTCAACTTCAAGCGAGGAAGTCGCACTTCGCTCCTTCCATTGCCTCATTGCTTCCCCGGATTCAATCTTATCAATTGCACGAATAGTGTCCATTGGACTTAGGCTCAACCCAACGATATGTGTAGGAGCCGGGGGTTATAGTTGGGCGCGCAGCTCCCCCTATGGCCGAGCCCCTGGAGCGTTGCCCCCCGAGGGGTGATCCGAAGCGCAGGACGAGGGACCCGCGAAGCGGGATCGACCTGTAGGGGAAGCCTCGCTGCGTTGGATGACAATCTCTTGGCTGAAGCCGGGACCGGGCAGCGGAGAGGATGAGAGTACTGCTCGCCTTGGAGGTCACGCTACGCGGAGCTTATTCGAGCGTTACTAAGTTCGGTATCGCACAGTATTTCATACTGGATCGACTATCTTATCCTGCAAAAGCTCGATGCATGGCACGAGTTCAATTTTGACTTTCCATCACAAATTTTTTAGTTTCAGGAGGAAGAAATGCGTAATTTTGATTATGAAGAGGAATTAGCATTTTCAGGTCTGTTTGATCAGGGAGCGGAGGTTTTTACAAAGAAGATGTTCAGGCATTCTCAAGCAAAAGCTCAAGAAAACTGGAATGACATGAAAAAAGACCGGCAAATAAAAAAAATGTTTGCGGTCAGATCACGGTCTCGAAGGGCAAGTGCCGGGGTTTAACGATCTTGAATGCAATGCAGCAGGGCCTCAAATAAAGGTTGCGGCAAGACCCATTTCTTCGGTAACTTTCCGGCTAGCCTGGGTTGCACTCCTTGGCATCGTAGACCAAGTTACGACCTGCGTCGTGTGCCTTGTGATCATCCCGATTTTACCAACAACGCGCTCCGCAGAGATCTGTTCAGAGGTTCCTTAAGTCACACGTACGTTCTTGAACTGCCATGGATCCTCCGTATCCAGGTCCTCGTCGAACAGCCATCCCCTGTCGCACAATGGATTCCAGTCACTATAAATTCCCGCAACTTCACCTAAATACGGGCGCGCAATCGCGAGCGCTGCCTCATGATCTATATCATCGGGTTCTATTACGCCCTCATTGGGATGTTGAAGCGCCCACACCATTCCCGCCAGGATCCCGGCCACAACTTGCAGGCTGGTCGCGTTATTGCAGGGCGCCAGTTCGCGGGCATCGCGAATGCTGAGGCGCGAGCCGTACCAATACGCACTCCTGGCGTGTCCCATCAGTAGAACGCCCAGTTCATCCAGTCCCTCCGTTATCTCGTCCCGAAGAATTCGCTTGTTGGCCTGCAAATGCCAGTTTCTCCCTGCCAGCTCATGCAATGACAATACCGCGTCATCGCAGGGATGATATGCATAGTGCACTGTCGGGCGATAAACGACCTCCCCGTTCTTTCGCAAGGTCAGATGATCCGCTATGGAAATCGATTCACCATGCGTGATCAAAAAACCGTGATAAGAGCCAGCAAGTGGCGCCCAGCTTCGGACACGGGTAGCGGCGCCAGGCCGGTTGAGGTAAATGGCCGCGCCGCAGCCAAATTCATGACGGGCGCCTTCCACCGGCCAATGCCGTTCATGACTGCCCCATCCCAGCTCCGAAGGCTGAAGACCTTCGCCGACGAACCCATCGACCGACCATGTATTGACAAATTCATTGTATTGCTTACGCCGTCCGGCAATCTGGGTATCCCTTTCGGCAATGTGAATGGCTTTGATATTGAGACGAGCGGCCAGTGCGGCCCACTCCTCGGGGTTCCGCAGTTTTCCTACACGCAAGCCGGTATCGGCGGCAATATCAAGCAACGCTTGTTTAACGAAGGCGGAAGCAAGGCCCGGATTGGCGCCCTGGCCGAGGATGGCAGTCGGGCCTCCGCGCTTTTCACGGCCGAACGCCAGCGCTTGCTCGCGCAGCGCATAATTCGAACGCAGCGACGGGCCGATCGATGTGTCGGTGTATCCCCCGGACCAAGGCTCAATACAGGTATCAAGATACAACGCGCCTCGGTCCCGGCATAACTTGATCAGTGCCACGCTGGATACGTCCACTGACAAGTTGAGTAGAAAGTCTCCCTTATTCAGATAGCGCGCGAGCACCTCCGTATAATTTTCTTCTGTGAGGGTACGTAACACAAATGAAGCCCCCGACTCATGCGCGACTTTCTGCCCATGCTCATCAGCAGAAATAATCGTGATTTGTCCAGACTGTATTTCAAGGTGACGTAAAATCACCGGGAGCGCAGCCTGGCCTATGCTCCCGAAACCGACCACAATAAGAGCGCCATTCAGATGCGCGTGCTTCGCATATATTTTATTTTTCATGCTTCGATTTTCCTGGCTTGCGAACATCTGTTTTCCCGTTTTCTGCTCTTGCTCCACATCTTGTGGATGATCGGTGATCCTCCAATACTCTGGCGGCTCCGAAAGGCACAGGAAATCCTGCCGCCTGCGTTCGCCCTGGTTGTAAAAGGCAGGGGGCCCGTAGCGGAACTGTGCATTAGCGGAGGGGTCAAATTACTTTAATATTGCGCCGCAGGTATCGCGTGCTATCCTTACGATGTTTTTGTTTATTTCAACCGGCGCAAATCAAATTGCCGGCTGCCATATTGTACCCATGCCCATGTTATTCATGACGCATAAGCGGCGCGTACGCAATCTCATCTACTTTTCCATGAGGAAACGACCATGACTAATTGTAACCTGCCACAGCACGAAGATCATACTCATCCGCATGGCCCGGAATGCGGTCATAAAGGTATCGTTCATGACGATCACATTGACTATCTGCACAATGGCCATTTGCACTACCCGCACGGCAGCCATGTTGATGAGCACGTTATAGCCGTCACGGAGGCCAATCCGGAAAACTGCACACCCGGGCATAAATGTGCCGGGCATGAGCAGGGACACATGCACGGACCTGGGTGCGGCCATGAGGCTGTGCCTCATGGAGATCATATCGACTACCTGGTCGGCGGCCATCTGCATTATCCCCACGACGGTCATTGCGATGACCACGGCCCCGTTAAAGTAGCCTGACAAGGCCTTGATTAAGCAGCTTGGGTGGCAAGTTTTTCATAATCCGGTTTTTGATAAGCCACTTGTACCCAAGCCGGTTGTCCCCGTTTATTCCGCTTGCCCGGTTACCTCCCGTTTACGCGTGGAAATGCCGTCTGGCGCTCCCACGGTCCGGGGTCATCTATGGACTCTGCGGATAATTCAATGAACTATCCGGAGGAGCGGGACTAAGAGAACGTGGATGCGGTAGTGCTGGTGCATGGCCTGTGGATGCATGGCTGGGTGATGAAATGGATGGGCATGCGGCTGGAGGATTGCGGCTTTAATGCCTGCTACTTCTCTTACCCCTCCATGCGAGGCTCCTTATCGCAAAATGCCTCAATCCTTGCCGATTTTGCGAAAAATATCGCCGCGCCGCGTATACACTTTATCGGCCACAGCCTGGGCGGCCTTTTAATATTGCAAATGCTTCACGATTTTCCCCAGAACAGGGTTGGCCGGATCATTCTCGCGGGGAGCCCCTATAATGGCTGTCGCGTAGCGACAAAACTCGCCGGTCGTAGCCCGGGGCGGTATATCCTTGGACAAAGCATGCTTCAATGGTTGGGTCAGACGCCGCTGTTAAGCAGCCCAGTATACGATATCGGCGTGATCGCCGGCTGCAAAGGCATTGGGGGTGGCAGACTGATCTCCCGCCTGGCATCGCCTAATGACGGAGTTGTGGCTGTCGAGGAAACGCGCATCGAGTTTGCGCGCGATCAGATCGTACTCGACGTCAACCATTCGGGAATGCTGTTATCTGCCGAACTGGCCCGCCAGGCATGCGCATTTCTGCGCTACGGCTATTTTTTGCACAACGGACCGAACAGGAAACCAGCGTAATTGTTCAGAGTCTCACGCATGTCGAGATTATCGAAGGTATCAAGATTTGTAATCGTCGGCTCCATTGCCTGGTTTCTCGGCGGATGCGTCAATCTCGGCTATTACGCTCAGGCCGTGGATGGCCACATGAATATCCATAACCGGGTCCGGCCAATTGATGCGATCATTGCCGACCCCGAAGCTGACCCCAAGCTGAAACAAACCCTTACTCTTGTTGCCAGGCTGCGCGAGTTTGCCAGCCGCGAGCTCAAACTTCCCGATAACCAAAGTTTTACCACCTATGCCGACCTGGGCCGCCGATATGCTATATGGAACGTTTCCGCCGCGCCCGAGTTATCCATTGAACCGGAAAAGTGGTGTTTTGTGGCAGCAGGCTGCGTCAGTTACCGTGGTTTTTTTTCTGAGACCGAAGCGCAAAGCTTTGCGAACGAGCTTAGGATAAAAGGATACGATGTCAGCGTAGGCGGCGTTCGCACATACTCTACTCTCGGGTGGTTTAAGGACCCTGTACTCAATACCTTCCTGGGCTATTCCGATATGGAGCTTGCTCAGTTGATATTCCACGAGCTTGCCCACCAGTTGGTATATGTACAGGATGACAGCACCTTCAATGAATCTTTCGCCACTGCCGTTGAACTGGAAGGTATAGCCCGCTGGCTGGACCAGCATGGGGAGGAAGGACAGCGCACCAAGTTTGATGCATCTCAGAAAAGGAAAACCGCTTCTACGGCAATAATGCTGGATTATCGCAAGCGTCTGGAAGATCTGTACGCATCGGAGGAGGGCGACGCCGAAAAACGGGCAGCGAAGGCCAGCATCCTGGCCGAGCTGCGGAAAGATTTATCCAGTCTTGAAACGGATAAAGCCCGGTCCGACGCTTACGATAAATGGCTAGCCCTGAATCTCAACAACGCTTTCCTCGCCTCTGTCTCGACCTATACGCAACTGGTACCTGCTTTTCATGCCCTTCTTGCCCGACATGAAGGAGACATCGGCCGATTTTATGAAGCTGTGAGAGAACTGAGCAGATTACCGAAAGCGGAGCGAATCGCCCTACTCCATGGGATGAAGGGACGTGGTCTGTCCGCCAGTAACCTGGAATAATCGGTGGATAATCAGGTTTTATTGATCAGTGCGGGATGAAGCAGCTCTATCTCGTGTAGATGCCGTCCCTCCTGTGGCGGCGAATAAGCCCGGTAACTGGAAATTATCTGGGGTTCCAGACGGCCCACCACCTGCTCCAGCTCCGATAGTCGCAGGCCCTGCCTGACAAGATAAGCGATGTAGCTATGCCGGATCGCTTCTGCAGTAATTCCATCGGCATCGGGCAACCCCGAGTCAACGGCGGCGCAGACCAAAGCTGCGGAAAGATCGACACGTGACCCGCGATCATTGGCATCCCATAAAGGCTGGCCTTCCGACTGCTCGAATAATGACTGGAGGAAGCGGCTGATGGGAACAGCTCGCGGTGGCTTCCCGTTGAGCGTGATTATTCCCGCGTCAAGATCAATCTGACCGGGAGTCAAAGAAACGATTTCGGCGATATCGAGCCCGGTAAGCAGTAACGCAATGAGTTGTTTCCCTTCGAGATTGGCGGCTTTAAGCAGAATCCTGAGTTGATGGCTGGACAGTTCACGATGCAAGGGGCCAGGGAGGAAACTGCTCGCTTTCTGTTCGGAAATTTTCTGCTCCGACGAACCGAGCGCGGCTCGCGGGTGATCCGCCAGGCCTGCGGCAACGGCGGGAGCCGCAGAATAGCCTTGTATTCCAAATACCGCAATGGAAGGCTGTTGTTCCTTTTTTTGCGTCAAATACTCCGAAATCCATACACCGAAAAGGCCTAGCAGTAGAGAACCCCCAAGCACTATCAGAGCGTCACCGCTGTAGTCAGGCCTCACCGGATCGCGCGCTTCATAGGCGCGGCTAATCACAGTAACTTGAGGATATTTTTCCCTGTGGCCGGTCTTGACCTGAACAAGGCGTTCCTGTGTATCGCGATAAAGCTTTTCCAGACCTTCCAGATCGGTTTTCAGCGCGTCATGCTGAGTAAACTTTGACGTGAATGCGGAAGCCTGTTTTTTGTGCTCATCCAGCTGGGCCCGAATTTCTCGAACGGTTTGCTGTGTCGCCGCGTAATTCATTTCGGCATCGGTCAACATGACGTTTTTACCATGCATACGTTTGTTGCTGACCGCGATTTCCAGTTCCTTTATTTGCTCCGGGATGGATTTTAAATCCGGCTGTAAGTTGAGGTACTCGCGGGTGAATTTTTTATCCAGATCCGCCAGTTTCTCGCGCATATCCTGCAACCGCTTTTCCAGATCGAGCAAACTCCCCTTCTCGTCGTCCGGAACCACTGCCTGACCGCGGGAGATGGCTGTTCTGATGGCATTCAGAGTGGATTTTGCCTTGACTTCCTCCTCATTGGCCTTATTGAGCGAATCATTCAAACCTTTAAGGCGAGCCAATGCTTCGTTCTCGTTGCGCTCCGTGGAGGAAATATCGTGGGTTTTTCGAAAAGAATCCAGCTCCGACCGGGCAGCATCGATCTTTACCGTTAGCCCTTTCAGTTCATCTTCCAGAATACGGGCCGTGTTGCTTGTCAGCTTCCTGACTTCATCGGCGCGCGCATCGAGGTACACGTCTATCCAGGTATTGATGAGCAGGGGCAAAAACCTCGCGTCGCTGCCTTCCGCCTCTATTTCGACCAAATTGGTTTCAGTGACCGGTTTTACATTCAGCAGGTTCTGAATGTCGGATGTAGTCAACCGCAGCAAGGATTTGTTCACGGCTTCCGCCTTGAGCCGTGACAGTGTCTCGGCAATCAACTCGTGGCCGAGCAAAATTTGCCGCTGAATGGCCACGTGCTGAATATCCGCGTCACTGCTTTCACGGTCTATCGGCGTCATCGCCGAAGTCAGCAATGTCGCACTACTGCGGTAAATGGCCGGACGGCTGTAATTGTAGATCAGGCCGATCGTGGCGCTGACCAGAAACACAGTCAAGAAAATGCTCAACCTCCGCGACCGGTACCATGGCTGGCCGTTCGCGCCGGCAGAGGAATAAAAATTGCCCGCCAGGCTCTGACTGATCCTGCTTTTCATAAATTGGCTCACCCTTGATACCCCTTAATACCTGATCTGGAACTTTAAAAGCCGTTTGGGACGCGCTCCTGTCTAGCAGAGCCCGCGGTCTTTTTTATTGCGGATAGGATGTCATGCGCGGAAGGGACTTCCGTGCGGTTCCGCACAAACAATATTACTCCGGCCAATGACAATGTGCATATAACTCGAAAACAAGTTGCTTTTCATATTTCTGTAAAGGTTTTGTTTTAAGGTGAGGAACCCGGTAAATATTCTAAAACAGCTGAATTTGAACGATATGTCGCTACTCTTCAATATTAGGGCTCTGAATAAGTCTGGTGCGGGCAGAGGGCTGATTCAGAGGTTTTCCATCTGGCTCCCCCGCCTGTCTTCAGATGAAGGGCTGCGTGATGCTTGTTCAGCGTTTTGGTTTATACCCTTTTACAGGAATTAGAAAATGAAAAAACATAATGATCAATATCTGTTCGACTTCGCTTTTGCGTTGCTCGATCACAGGTCGGAAGCGTTTCGGCAAAAAATGGCCAAACACTTCCAGTCAACCGGCCGCAAGCTATGGACTGATGTAGAGAAAATTCCCGGCAGAAAAAGAAACAACCCTGTGAGCCAGTTAGAAGGAATAGTTGAGT
>DATJHX010000031.1:0-6627 GCA_035493655.1 Nitrosospira sp. | reverse complement strand
ATTCAATGTCCCGTTCGGCCCAAGGCGGTTAATCAGTGTTTCAGGTACAGTGTTTCAGGTAATTCGGGGTAATTTAAGGACAACGTGTGAACTCTGTCTTTACTGCGCTTTCCAGCGCTTTTAGTGATCTTTTCCGGTTTCGGGTTTTATGGATCATGGTCTGGCCCCTCCTGGGCGCGGTTCTTTTATGGCTCCTCCTGGGTATTACCTTCTCGAATCTGTTTTCGGATTGGATCGGGAGCGTTCTTGCCGAGATCGGAATCCAAAGCTGGCTCGACAATCTGGGGCCCGGGTGGGTTGCACACACAATTCAGGTGATCGTGTATCTGCTTCTGTTTCTACCGCTGGTTTTTATAACCGCGCTCGTAATGACCGCCCTGTTCGCCATGCCTGCCTTGATCCGTCTGGTAAGCGAGCGCGATTACCCCCAGCTCAAACGCGAGAACGGCGGCAGTTCTGCCGGCAGCCTGATAAATGCTCTGCTTGGAATGCCCATTTTTATCGCCATGTGGCTGATCACCTTTCCCCTATGGTTTGCAGGGGTCGGCGCGATTCTTCCATTTATTGCCTCTGCATATCTGAATCAGAGGCTGTTCCGTTATGATGCGCTCGCTGAGCATGCCAGTCTGGAAGAAATGAGCGCGATCTTTTTCATTTATCGTACATCTCTGTGGGGCCTGGGGATGTTAACCGGTCTGGTACAATTTATACCGTTTGTGAATGTGTTCGCGCCTGTATTGACGGCGCTGGCGTTTATCCATTTTTGCCTGGCACGTCTGGCGGAGTTGCGCCGTTCGCCACGAGAAGTATTGTTGAGGGTGACCAATTAGGGCCTGTTAACAGTTCCTTGTGCGACGGCAGGCGTGCAAGGTTTTTCGACTGCCTTTCGAGGCATAAGGTGTGATGTTTGCGCTTTTCGCTGATATGACAGGAAATGAGGGCTGGTCGAGCACTAAGAGTGGTCGAGGGAGCAATATGATGAAGCGTCACACCCTTTCTACCCTTTCATTCGCGACCTTTACCGCGACCTTTATATTGCCTGTAATGGCTGGCGGCATTAACGTCGCGTATGCCCATATTGGTGAGATTGCTCCAGCAGTCAGGGCATCCGATGCTGGTCATCAGCATTCTGCACGAACAGATCGGACTGGCCAGGAGGCGGATGACCAGGCCCCGCCGAGGCTACTGAACCTTGGCGTTCATACATTTCCGGTCAGTACCCGGAACAAGCTCGCGCAAAAATACATGAACCAGGGGTTGAACCTGTCCTATGCCTTCAACCACGCCGAGGCGAGGCTCGCATTCCAGGAAGCGGCGCGGCTCGAGCCTGCGCTTGCGATGGCGTACTGGGGCGAGGCGCTCGTGCTCGGTCCAAACATCAACGCTCCTATGGACCCGGCCGCCGAACAGCCCGCGCTGGAATTGATGCAAAAGGCCGCGTCACTCAAGGCTGCCGCATCCCCTCGAGAGCGCGCACTCATTGGCGCGCTTGAGAAGCGTTACAGCGGTGACGCAGCGCAGCGAAAGGCAAACGACAAGGCTTACGCGGAGGCCATGCGAGACGCGCATCTGCGCTTTCCAGACGATCTTGATATCGCGATGCTGTACGTGGAATCAATGATGGACCTCAACTCCTGGGGTTACTGGATGCGAGATGGCTATCCTCTTGAAGGAACGACGGAAATTGTCGTGCTGACTGAATCAGTGATGCAGCGTAACCCGAAACACCCCGGCGCTGTGCATTTCTACATTCACTTGGTTGAACCCACGAATACTCCTGAGAGGGGGGAAAAGGCGGCGGACACGCTGCTAACCTTGATGCCCGACGCGGGTCACCTGCTGCACATGCCGTCGCACATCTATCAGCGCGTCGGGCGGTATGCCGACGCAATAAAGAGCAATCAGCTTGCCATGGCGGCTGACAGAAATTATCTTGAGCACCGGCACGCGCAGGGGATGTATCCGATTATGTACACTCCCCACAACATCCATTTTCTATGGTTCGCTGCGACTGCCGACGGCCAGAGCCGGCTTGCAATAGACTCTGCGCGGAAGGTAGCTGCGACCATTGATGATACGGCTCTGGCCGCGGTGCCGGCGGCTGCGATATTTCGGGTCGTGCCGTACTGGGCGTATGCCAGATTTGGCAAATGGAACGAGATTCTTCAGGGGCCCGCCCCGCCGGCAGGCAACGCCTTCCTGAAAGGCGGCTGGCATTATGCGCGCGGCCTGGCATTTGTTGCGACGAGGCAACTGGATCAGGCCGAGCGAGAGTTGACAGCGTTGCGCGATATCGTAAAGAACGGCTCGCTCGATTGGACGCTCATGTCAGTAAATACGGCCCGGGCTGTGCTGAGCATCGGGCCGGAAGTGCTCGCCGGAGAAATCGCGAATGCGCGCGGACAGTTTGACTCAGCCATTGCGTATCTTGATCGCGCAGTTCGCCTCGAAGATGATCTTGCCTATACAGAACCGGCTGAATGGCAGTCTCCCCCTCGACTGGTGCTGGGGGCCATCCTTCTGGAAGCAGGACGTCCAGCCGAAGCGGAGGCGGTATATTGGGAGGATCTGCGGCGAAATCGTAACAGTGGGTGGGGGCTTTACGGCCTATTGCAAGCGCTTCGTGCGCAGGGCAAGAATGAGCGGGCGGCGCTTGTCGAAGAGCGGTTTAAGAAGGCCTGGGCGCGCGCGGACGTTAATCTCCACGCATCGCGCTTCGGATGTATTTCTGCCCCGACGACAGATACTGCAAGCACAGCAGGGACAGGGCGATAGCCCTACAGTGGTCAAGGCTTCTGAGTGATGCAGAAAAAGTATTCGGAACCCGGACCTCTGATATGCACGATCGGCCACTCAACACATCCACTGGATATATTCATCAGCATGTTAAAAAAGAATGAAGTCACTCATGTTCTGGATGTACGCACCGTGCCGCGATCCCGGAAAAATCCCCAGTTCGATAAAGCGACTCTGCCGGAATCGCTGCACGCGGCTGGCATCAAATATACGCATCTACCAGGCTTGGGCGGATTGAGGCACGCTCAGAAGGATTCCATCAATGGAGCCTGGCATAACCCGTCCTTTCGCGGATATGCCGATTACATGCAAACGCCGGAGTTCGAGGCAAATGTGCTGCGGGTCATGGATCTGGCTGATGTCGAGCGATGCGTTCTGATGTGCGCTGAAGCGGTTCCTTGGCGCTGCCATCGCTCGCTTATCGCTGATGCGCTTACTCTGCGCGGGGCACGGGTTGAAGATATCATTGCCTCGCAGGGACGGAAGCTGCATATAATGACCCCATGGGCACGGACGGATGGCTGGAAGATTTTTTATCCTCCGGAAGCGGTAGCGGAAGGCAATGAATAATTCAAATGATATAAATTCGCGCTTGTTCAGGATTTAGCGCCGGTTTTGGCGAGCTGGCCAAGTATGAAAAAAGGAATTACAGCGCAAATAAGGATGAGTGGCAATTGCATGAGGCGGAGGCTGATGATGAAGATTTTCTGGATAACGTTGGCAAGTCTGGCCATGATGGGTTTTCAACCTGTAATGGCATACGAGGATACGCTGCCGGGGCAATTGGGCGCGGGGAAAAACCAGGCAACCCGGCAAGGGCAGGAGAATGGCCAGCTACGACGGGGAACGGCAAATAACGTTCCGCCGAAACCATGGGAAACACGGCCGTGGGAGCAGGCGCAGAAGGACGTGCGTCCGGGAGCCTTGAGGCAAAATGATGCGCAAAAAGCCGAAGAAGTGCGCCGGGTCGGTAGAAAAGCCAGGAAAGAGCGCCTTGAGAGACAAAAGGAAAAAGCCCAGACTTTGAGTTACCAGGAGCGGGTGAAGCAGCGCCAGACCAAATGGCAGCGGCATCAGTTGGGAAGCGAGCGGTATGTTTCCGGGGCTGTGCCGCAAAAGTAATAGGCTGATATGTTCTGCGCCTCACCCTCAGTCATAATTTTTGAATAAGTCATGTCCGAAGCTCTCCTGCTCACTGCCTCTTCCGCTGTCCTGCTCGTTACCATGGCCTTTCTGGTCATCAGGCTCGGTATTCTTTCCGCGATGGTTCGCGATCTCCTTGGGCAACAAGCCAGGCTGATGGAGGAAAAGCACCGGGAGATGCTCAAGGATCTGCATGAGGGCCTCGCGAATCACGGCGACCGGTTGTCCGAGGCGCTTAACAAGACTTCCGAGCAGTTACGGGGAACAGTTGAAACCCGGCTGGATCAGATTAGCGGTCGCGTTACCGAGCGCCTCGATGAGGGATTCAAAAAAACCAACGAGACTTTTACCAGCGTTATGGCACGGCTGGCAACGATCGACGAGGCGCAGAAAAAAATAGACAGCCTGACGACCAACATGGTGAGCTTGCAGGAGCTTTTAGGCGACAAGCGTTCTCGTGGCGCATTCGGCGAAGTCCAGCTTGAAGCGCTTGTGCGCAACATATTGCCTGCTTCTGCATATGCGATGCAGTATACGCTTGCCAACGGCCACCGCGTCGACTGTGTTTTGCGGCTGCCGCCGCCGACTGGCATGGTTGCCGTGGATTCCAAATTTCCCCTGGAAAATTTTCATCGCATGTTCGATCGGGAGACGGATGACGCCAGCCGTTCAGTGGCGCAAAAGCAGTTCAAGGCGGATGTGAAAAAACATGTGGATGACATAGCCGGCAAATATATCGTTCCCCCTGAGACGTGCGATGGCGCGGTGATGTTCGTTCCGGCCGAGGCGGTTTTTGCGGAAATCCACGCCTATCATTACGATGTGGTGGATTACGCGATGCAGAAGCAGGTGTGGATTGTATCGCCTACCACACTAATGGCTGTGCTGAACACTGCGCGCGCCGTGTTGAAGGATCTGGAAACGCGCGAGCAGGTGCATATCATCAAGAACGAACTCTCCCGGCTCGGTAAGGATTTTGTCCGTTTTGACGAACGCATGAAGAAACTTGCCGATCATATCCGGCAAGCTAATCAGGATGTGGAGGAAGTAAACATTTCAAGCAGGAAGATCAGCCAGCGGTTCGCCCGCATTGATGCGGTTGAGCTTGATGCGCCGCAGGAGGAAAGGTCTGCGCTGGTATCCGGAGGGGATTGACCCGAAGGTTCCGAATGGTCTGGAATCTCAAAACCTGGTATCGCCGCCGCGTTCTGGAAAACGAATCCATTACCGATGATCTCTGGTTAAAAGGCGCGGCCGGGCTGCGTTTCCTTCAGGGCTTGAGCCCGCTTGAAATTGGCCGCCTGCGGGAACTCGCCACTCTGTTCCTTCATGCCAAGCAAATAAACGGCGCGCACGGGCTGATTATCACTGATGCAATGCGGGTAATGATCGCGGCCCAGGCTTGCATTCTGATTCTGAATCTGGACCAGGATTATTACGATGGCTGGGTCGAAATCATCGTCTACCCCGGCGAGTTCATGCGCGATTATGAGTATGTGGATGAAGCAGGCATCGTGCATCACGCGAATGAACCAGCATCTGGAGAATCATGGCTTGGCGGCCCAGTGATTCTTTCATGGGAGGATGCTGCCGCTGCGGAAGCAGGGGTGGGATATAACGTGGTAATACATGAGTTCGCTCACAAACTCGATATGCTCAATGGCGATGCCAATGGATTTCCTCCACTGCATGGGGATATGAGCCGGCACGCGTGGAGCGACGTCTTCAGTAAGGCTTATGCACGTTTCTGCGTCAGCGTGGATGCGGATGAGGAGGTCATTATCGATTCTTACGCAGCCGAGAGTCCGGCAGAGTTCTTCGCCGTAATGAGTGAGGCGTTTTTCGAAACACCCGTGCCGGTAAAACAGCATTTCTCGTCGGTATATGAGCAGTTGGCGCTGTTTTATCGCCAGGACCCGGCACAAAGATGGGTTGAATCATGACAGGCTATCTCATCAGTGGCGACATCGGGGGGACCAAGACCCTGCTTCAGGCGGCGGAATTGAAGGATGGCGGCATGCAGGTGCGTTGCGAACGCCGCTATGCCAGCCGCGAGTACGGAAGCTTTTCCGACGTGCTCAAGGATTTTATGGAGCAGGTAGCCAGGGAGGGGGTCGCCATAATGCCTGGCTGTACGGCTGCCTGCTTTGCAGTGGCAGGCCCTATCGAGCAAGGGAAGGTCAACCTCACCAATTTGCCATGGGTAATGGATAGCGCTGCTCTAGCACAGGAATTTTCGATTTCCTCAGTCGAGCTCATCAATGATTTTATGGCTGTAGCATTGAGTATCGAGGTTTTGCAGGTTCACGATCTTGTAGCGCTCCAGCAGGGGAAGCCGCGTACCGGTGAAATGCGTGTCGCGCTCGGTGCCGGTACCGGCATGGGCGTGGCGTGGCTCATACGGGAAGGAGATCGTTATATACCTTCCGCCAGCGAGGCCGGGCATATGGATTTTGCACCGGCTGATGAATTGCAGGACCGATTGCTCAAATATCTGCGGGAGAAGTTGGGCCATGTTTCAGTCGAAAGAATATTGTCGGGGTCTGGTTTGACGAATATTTTCAACTTTCTCCAGTCCGACCGCGGAGCGAATCCCGTAGGTGATCGGGAGGCTGATGGTGGCAATACTACAGGAAGCGTGCAAATAGACCTTCAGGGGGATGGGGCGGCGCAGGTGGCTGACCTCGC
>DATJHX010000030.1:0-2740 GCA_035493655.1 Nitrosospira sp. | reverse complement strand
AGCGAAAACCCGCTGAGGCAACCATGGAAATTATTGTTGGATGACCGGAAAAGGTATCAGGCGTGAGGGAGTAAATACTTATTGGGGGAGCAAATGCTTTATGGATTCACGCTCTTCCACCAGTTCGTGATAAGTGATGTCTATTTTTTTTCTGCTGGATTCACTTATTTCCAGGTCAGGCACGAGCTGGTAAGCGGACTCGCTGCAAATTACCGGAAAACCATACATCACGCCCTCGGGAATGCCGTAGCTGCCATCCGAGGGAATCGCCATCGATACCCAGTCATTATCCCTCGTTCCAAACACCCAGTCGCGGATATGGCCTATCGCCGCATTCGCGGCACTGGCGGCGCTTGACAGGCCCCGCGCAGCGATAACTTCGGTTCCACGGTTTTGCACGTGAGGAATGAAATAGTTTTCCACCCAATCCGGATCGTTGATGAGATCCGTGACTTTGCCGTCATCCGCTTCGGCATGAGTGAGATCAGGATACTGGGTGGGCGAATGATTGCCCCACACGATCATTTTTCTGATGCTGGACACCGGCTTGCCGATTTTGATGGAGGCCTGCGACAAGGCGCGGTTATGGTCCAGCCGCATCATCGCCGAGAAATTGCCGGGGCTCAGTCCTGGCGCGTTTTTCATGGCTATGTAAGCGTTCGTGTTCGCAGGGTTGCCTACTATCAGAACCTTGACGTCGCGACGGGCGACTTCGTCCAGCGCCCTCCCCTGAGTGGAGAATATGATGCCATTCGCTTCCAGCAAATCCCGGCGCTCCATGCCCTTGCTACGGGGACGCGCACCCACCAGCATGGCTATGCCCGCGTCTTTAAAAGCCGTTTTCGGATCGTCGCTTGTGGTGACATCCGCCAACAGGGGAAACGCGCAATCCTCCAGTTCCATCAATACGCCTCTGAGGGAAGGCAATAATTGCGGTATATCCAGCAATTGCAGAATGACTGGTTGATCTCTTCCCAGCATATCGCCGGCCGCGATTCGAAACAATAAACTGTAACCGATCTGGCCCGCTGCGCCCGTGACCGCGACGCGGATGGGATTGTTCTTTCTTGTGCTCCTGTTGGAGTTGCTTACTAATTCGGAAGACTTCCGAAATGACCTTCTTGAGTCGGCACTGAAGATCAGCCACTCTGTCCGCTACGATTCCTTCTATCTTTCCGAGGCTCAGATTGCCTGATAATGATTGCCATCAGCCATATCAAACCCATAGTGATCAAGCCCATCAGCAAGAGAGCCAACGTTGTTGCTTCAACCTTAGCAACAGCCTCAAAAATAGCGGCAATTTGGGACATACTAAACCTCCATCATCGGGGTATAGACGGTAATCGTGAGAACCTAGTTCATGATGCGTTCGTCATTAAGGAATGCTATATGCTGTCGACTATAGAAACATTCACTTGGGCTGTCAATTTGGATCGCGAGACCCTTGGACAGACGCAGTTGTATCCCCAAGTATAACGGTCTAAACTTCAACTGGTCCGTAGCAAGCGAGATGAACAATTGCAAAAAAAACGCCCCAAGTACCTCAACCTTCTGGAAATCAGGCAACCGCTCCCCGCAGTGGTTTCGGTCCTGCATCGGGTAAGCGGGCTGCTGCTGTTTTTTCCCGGCATTCCCCTGCTCCTTTCGGGACTTGAGGGAGTGCTCGACTCGCCGCAGGAATACGCCCGGATTCAATCACTATTGGCGCATCCTGTATTAAAAATCGGGCTGATAGCAGCCTTATGGTTTTTCCTGCACCACCTGCTTGCAGGCATCCGGTTTCTCGGGCTGGATCTGCATTACGGCATCACGCTTCAGCCGGCGCGTTTGACCAGCAAACTCGTCTTTGCCGGGGGATTCGTCCTGACCGTGCTGATCGGAGCGTGGATTTGGTGAAGCCCGCTGTTACAGGTGCGCATTATGGTCTGCGTGACTGGCTGGCGCAACGCGTGACCGCCGTCATAATGGTCGTCTTTATCCTGTGCCTGACCCTGCTACTGCTGATTTCTCCACCCGACGATCATGCCGGGTGGAAAGCCGTATTCAGCAACCAATGGATGCGCATTGCATCTTTTCTATTTCTTGTCAGCCTCTTCTGGCATGCCTGGATCGGTATGCGCAATATCCTGATGGACTACGTTCACGCGACTGGCGTCCGCCTGACGTTACAGATACTGGTCATATTATCCTTGTTGTTTTATACCGTCTGGTCGATGGAAATTCTATGGGAGCTGTGAGTAATAACTCATAGCTTGCGATGGCGCGGAGTGACGTGGAGTAAATGTGGCAATAGCTAAACGTAAGTTTGACGCAGTCATCGTTGGCGCGGGCGGCGCCGGTATGCGCGCCGCACTGCAACTGTCCAAAGCGGGACTCAAGGTAGCGGTGTTATCCAAGGTATTTCCCACCCGTTCACATACGGTGGCCGCGCAGGGAGGTATTGCGGCGGCTCTCGGGAATGTCACCGAGGATAACTGGCACTGGCACATGTACGATACCGTAAAAGGCTCCGATTATCTCGGCGACCAGGATGCCATCGAATTCATGTGCCGCCAGGCCAGCGAAGTGGTATACGAACTGGAACATTTCGGGATGCCATTCGATCGCCTGGAGAACGGGAAGATTTACCAGCGCCCGTTTGGCGGCCAATCGCAGAATTTCGGCGGTGCGCAGGCTACCCGCTCGTGCGCGGCGGCGGACCGCACCGGCCATGCCATGCTGCACACGCTCTACCAGCGCA
>DATJHX010000029.1:0-5577 GCA_035493655.1 Nitrosospira sp. | reverse complement strand
GGCAGCCGTGTAATCGCTTGCGGTGGTACGGAATAAATAGGGCGTGATCGGCACGAAGCGCAGCGCCTCCCAGACCATGCCGTCGAATTCCTTGGTATTTTCCTGTTGAGCCGCTGTTTTTGCTTTTGCAAGCCATTCCGGGCGTTGCATCAGATATTGGATAACCTGGGCGACAGCCTGAGAAGTCGTCTCGACCGCGCCAATCAGCAGGCCGCCGGCATTGATACCCAGACGCTTGATATCGAAATTCAATTGCTTCGGATAGTCCGTACGCAGCATGCGAGTGACTATGTCATCATCCAGCCGCACAAGGGGTGACAGCGTTATTTCTTCCGCTTTTACCTGCAAGGTGCGGCGGGCAATCAGTTCCACAATGAATTTGCCCAATTTTTTTGAAGTTTCATTGTGACGATCGATAATGGATTGGGACTTTTCCGGGGGTAACAGGTCAAAGGGTTGGTTGTGAAAGGTGTCGTACTGATTCCAGTAAGACCATTCAATCAGGTCTGACCTCTTTGCCCCGGTCAACCCGAAATATTCCCGAACCAGGGTTGCGGGCACCATGCGGCAATAAGTGTTGACTATCTCAATATTACCGTTGGCGTTGTCGAGTATTTCCTTACCGACTTTGGCCACCATCTCGCGGACTGCCGGGAGATCATCACGGTTCAGCATACATTGCATCAACGATTTTTCCCGCGTGTGCAGCGCGTCGTCGTCATGCATCATCAGGTAGTCACCCATTTTTGAAACGTAAGGCTCTACGGTAAATACCTTAGGCATATTGAGGATTTCCCTGCAATCATCGAAGCGCGTGATCAGGGTGAATTTCGGGGTTATCAGTATCGGCCGCTTTTCGCGTAATTCCTTGAAAAATGGCAGGGGTTCCGTATCCATCCAACGGCGAGCCAGGTAAGGTTTATCCGCATCGGTGGCCGCATCATACTGTTCCAGATAACTTGTCATCGGTTGCTCCTCTTTTAACTTTGTTATGCAATAAATAAATCCATGCGACGACCGAAAACTTGGATAGGGATGGGATGAGAACGACAGTAAAACATCGCCCTGTTAGAGAGTCTTCAAATACTCGAGTAGATCCCATCGATCCGGTTCACTCATGGGTAAGAGGCACTTATCCTTTTTTTCATCCACTTGCTCGTCTTTAATTGTCTCATCCAGACACTTGTCTTTAAGCTTCTGATCCACAGGGCCACCGGCCTCATCTACCGTTCGCTTAACCCCATATTCATGCCCGGCATTGCTATTTCCACCTATGTTATTGCCGAGGTCGTCCTTAACGGGCTCAGCTCTGAAAATGAACCCATCATACCCGCTACTTTTCAGCCCTACTTTAACCGGATCAAATTCTCGTGATCCTACTACAAACTCGTCTGGGCGATATTCCTTCCCTTCCGGATCTCCCGATCGCTTTTTGGGCAACAATAAATCGTAGAGGGTCGGCACCGAGCCATTGTGCAGGTAAGGCGCCGTCGCCCAGATGCCATTCAAGGGACGCGCCTTGTAGGCGCTAAGCGAAGCTACAGGATTTGCAGTCGTATCCGGATCATAGTCGCCTTGCTTCATGGATGCTTTGATCTTATTGTCACGAAATCCGGTGGCAAGGTTATACGCCCACTCGGCCCAGCGCTGCAGGAACCACTTGTCCGGCTCTGGCGTTGCGACGACACCGACTGTGGCCTTTGTCAGGAGAGCTGCAACCGGCGCCTTACGATCGAGCAGAATATCGCCGGGACCGAAGTTCACGTACTCGTTTCGCAGAATGCCCGAGAAACCTTGGTAAGTTACGGCGTTATGCGCCATTTGGCCGTCTGTTTTGGCGTCGCTCGCCCTCGACATATGGGCGACGACGCGCCGATCGGGGTCGTCACGAACTATTCTCGCATGACAGCTTACGCAATGCTTGTTATACAGCGACCGGCCGTTCGCAAGGCGGCTCGTGTCAATGCGGCCAAGAACGTTTTCGGGCCACTGCGGAGATTGCAGATTCCAGAGACGCGCTTCGATACGGCGCAGGTTCATGACATTCACCGAAGAGTCGAAGCTGATGTGTTTGCCAGAGAGCCCCTGTCCGGTGATCAACGAGGGTAGCGAAAACCCATTGCGTTCCGTCCAGTCGAGTGTGCCGAACACGCCAATCGCCTCCCCGGCATTGCGGGCGATGGCCTTCAGCCCTGAATTTTCGGTGAGGCCGTTCCATTGGACGTAGTCATGCCGAGGCGTGTCCCAGAGAAATGGATAACTAACCGGCGCGTTGGGCGAATTGAATATTTTTTTACGCAAATTCCCAAGCGCTTCCCATCCGTTGTCCTCGTTCAAACGGGTAACAACGTCTTCGAATATCTCATCACGCTGGGCCCCGGTGAGGACATTACCCGCTTTGTCCGTCAAGGTTTTCAGTTCGGCCTCGGTTAAAGCCTGCTCCCCCATTATCCTGGGGTCGCGCAGCAACTCGTTGAGTTCCCGGACATTGACGATATGCTCCAGAACGCGATTGTAAATACGCCCGAACGCATCAAGCCGCGCGAATCCATAATGTCTCTCGGTTTTGTTGATCGTGATGTAATTGGCAAGCCGCTTGTAATGTTTTTCAAGATCAGCGAGCACATCCGCCTCTGTTTTATAGTTACCCCGCGCCAACACGTTCTGCACAAATCGTTTCTGACCCTCGCCTGGTTTTCGAATGGCCCATAACGAGGTGACGACATCAATCATGAAAGTTTCCATATCGGCGATTGCAGGGCCGCCATCGATGCGTATGCCTTTACCCTTGTAATTTATTTGTGCAGTATGGCAGGCGGCGCATGTCAGGCCGATGTAATCGTTACCCTTGTAGGTATCCTTGACAAAGCCGACAGGTAACCCGTCAGGATTGCTGGACGTGGCCTTCTGTGGCAGATAGCGGTAGCGATTGTTCATGGTGTCGCTACTGCGGATCAGCTCGGATGTATCCTTCCGCTCCAGCACCATAAAAAAATCATAGGGCATCATGTTCGATCCCTGGGTGACAGAATAAAACCAGAGGCTATCGGCGGCAGCCCAGTTCTGGGGAAGATACTCGACCGTGTCGAAACGATCGCCGAAAACGTCCTGCTTGACTATGGTTGCGCCGCGGTCTGAATCATTGTCGCGAAATGATGCACAGGCAGGCAAGAGCGCGGTCAGGAGAAAGAGCGCAGTAATGAGAAATGCGCACGGATTTTTCTGCGCAGCAACAGCATGGTTCAAAGTGGCCCCCTTTTTATGGCGAAAAGACACGGACGAGGTCGGAACGGAAATATCGTTTTTAAATTTATTATAGTCGATAACCGCGGAATATCAGCTAATGATGAGCTGAGCAGAGCGGCCATCAACAAAGAAGGTCCGGTTCATTCACGCATCCTGATCGCCACGAACAAATAAGGTTTTCCTAAGACATCGATAACAGGTATAGACGACGCAGATATAAATTAACGTATTTGCAAACTTTCTGTCTTTATTTCCTTCTAATCGCGGTACTTCTGCTAATCACCGTTCAGGTTGCCCTCAATTAACCTGAAATAAGAGGACTGGAAGTTTACCGGCCGGAGGGCCAGGCGCGTCAGGTCGTCTTTCGGGCTATAATTTAAAAAACTGACAAGCTGGAAAAACCTGAGAAAAAGGCCTCGGCCTCATAGATAAACGCCGGTTGATCCAGAATTTTTCAAAGCAAGCCTCGCATTTCATAAAGTTCCCTCGGTCCAGTTTCAATAAGGTGTTCATGAACGTTTTTTACGAAGAGGAAGGTACCTTCAAGGTAGGCGCCATCCTTGCGGACAATACGACCTCACTCCAGGTGGAGGCGCCCCATGGCAAGCGTGCCAAAATAAAGGCAGCCTCTGTATTGCTGCGGTTCGATGCGCCATCGCTATCCGAATTCATGGACCTCGTCCACAAGGCGGCGCAGGATCTGGACCCGAATTTTCTTTGGGAATGCTGCGAGAGCGAGGCGGAATTCGCCAGTGACACACTGGCTGCGGATTATTTCGGTCATACAGCGACTCCCGAAGAAGCCGCGGCGGTATTAATCCGTCTGCACAGCGCGCCGATGTATTTCTACAAGAAAGGCCGCGGGCGGTACAAGGCTGCGCCACCGAAAGCGCTGGAGGCGGCGCTCGCCAGCCAGGAGAAAAAGCGGCGCCAGGCGGAGCAGCAGGCTCACTATATGCAACTATTGAGCGTGTTCACCCTGCCGGAAGAATTCAAGCCGCAATTATCCAGTCTGCTGTACCGGCCGGACAAGAATGCGGTCGAATGGAAAGCGCTTGATGCCGCGTGTAACGCAACCAAGCTGAGCGTTCCCAGACTGCTTGAAAAATGTGGCGCGATCCCTTCCACACACGACTATCATGTCAACCGGTTCCTGCTGGAACATTTTCCGGAAGGGCCGGGCTTTGGCGAATCAGACGCGGGCGAATTAGCTGATACGGAAGATATTCCGGCCGCGGGTGTGTCCGCCTTCAGTATCGATGACGTTACCACAACGGAAATCGATGATGCTTTTTCCGTTACACCTCTGACTTTAGGCAGTTTCCGGGTCGGTATACATATTGCGATTCCCACTCTGGGAATCTTGCCAGGTTCGCGCTGGGATACGGTCGCCTCACAGCGACTTTCCACCGTATATCTTCCCGGAAGTAAAATCACTATGCTGCCGGAAGCAGTGATACAGCACTATACGTTGCGCGAAGGCGGGATATGCCCGGCCCTCTCGATGTATCTCGACGTGACCGACGATTTCACGGTTATCGCGGCAACCAGCCGTATCGAGCGGGTGAAGATTGCCGCCAATCTCAGGCACGACACCCTCGAAGAGCACTTCAATGAATCCGCCCTGGCGAGCGGGAACATCGATCATCCTTTGGGTCACGAATTGCTGGCGCTCTGGCATCTTGCCTGCAAAATGGAAGCACTCCGGGGCAAAGCCAATGACAGCAATAACGAGCGCGTCGATTACAGTTTCCATGTCAAGGATGACCGCATCGCCATCAGCCAGCGCCGTCGGGGCTCACCGATTGACAAGGTGGTATCGGAACTAATGATTTATGTAAATGCGGAATGGGGCAAGCAGCTTGCCGATAGCGGAATTGCCGGGATTTATCGCAGCCAGGGCGGCGGCAAAGTACGGATGAGTACGTCTCCCGCTCCGCACCAGGGTTTGGGTGTGGCTCAGTACGCATGGATCAGTTCACCTATGCGGCGGTACGTCGATTTCATCAACCAGCGTCAACTCGTTGCATTGTTGCGCGGCGAAACCCCGCCTTACACACGGGAGAGCGAGAGCCTGCAAACATTCATGCGTGATTTCGAGGCAGCGTATGAAACTTATGGAGATTTTCAACGCAGCATGGAGCGCTACTGGTGTTTACGGTGGTTATTACAGGAAAAAATCGAGATAACCGGGGCACAGGTGTTGAAGGAAAACCTCGTCAAGTTGGAAGGGCTCCCGTTAATGACGCGGGTGTCTTCTCTACCGGACATGCCACCGGAAACATACGTTGAATTGGAAATTTCCCAGATCGACCTGCTGGAACTTACTTT
>DATJHX010000028.1:0-6301 GCA_035493655.1 Nitrosospira sp. | reverse complement strand
CTTCAGGCGGGTGCCGTCATAGAGCAAGACGTCAAGTTCGATAACATTCTCGACGGTTTTGCCACCCATCACCGAATGCACACCGCAGGAGTTATTCCCGATCATGCCGCCCAGAGTGTTATGGGTATGTGTCGATGGATCCGGTGCAAAGGTCAGGTGATGTTTTTCAGCCGCATCCCGCAGGTTATCGAGCACACACCCCGGCTCGACCCGGGCGATTTTCTTCTCGGGATCCAGTTCAAGAATCCGGTTGAAATATTTGGACATATCCATGACCACGGCAACGTTGCAGCATTGGCCTGCAAGACTGGTGCCGCCGCCGCGGGAAAGCACGGGCGCGCCGTGTTTGCGGCAAGCGGCAACCGTTGCGATGACATCATCGACGGATTTGGGAATGACCACGCCGATGGGAATCTGGCGATAATTGGAGCCGTCGGTCGCGTACAGCGCGCGACTGCCGTCATCGAAGCGCACTTCGCCCTGAATCTTGCCTTTCAGCTCGGCCGCCAGGGCCTGTGCATCAAGAAGCGGCGTCGACATGATTGCCTCTCCGTCAGGATTATCCGGGATGAAATAAGTCTGATCGTTCATACAGCGTACCGTCTGGCATCCGCATGCTTGAAGTCAAGTCCGAACCCTGGGCGTGTCAAATCAGGGCGTAGCATGCCACCTTCCGGCTCGAGCGCCCCGTCGAACAGCATTTTTTCGATACGGACATGATCATAAAAATATTCGAGATGACGCACGGGTGTTGCCGCGCAGCAAGGATGGGCATGGATCGATGGCGCGCAATGGCTGGAAAGTGGTAAATTGAATCCCTGGCAGAGAGCTGCGGCCTGCATAAAACCGGTGATGCCCGCACAGCGGGTCGCGTCGGCCTGGAGAACATCGACTGATCCGGCCTGCAGCATGCGGCGAAAATAGGTGCTATGGTAGCCGTACTCTCCAGCGCTGATATCCATTCCTGGAGGCGCTCGGTCACGCATAAGGCGCAAGCCTTCGAGGTCATCGCTTGGGACGGGCTCCTCAAACCACGATACGCCGAGCTCGGCGAAGGAGGACGCCATGGCAAGCGCCTGTTTGCGGGAGTAGGCGCCGTTGGCGTCGACGAAGATCTCTGCATCGCTGCCGATGGCCTCGCGTGCAGCACGCACCCGAGCCACGTCCTTTCCCGGTTCCCGTCCGATCTTCATTTTGACGCGGGAAATTCCGCCCGATGTCCAATCGGAAAGCTGCTTTTGCAGTTCTGACACGGAATAAGAAGTAAAGCCGCCGCTGCCATAGATGGGTACTGCGGTACGTACCTGGCCCAACAATGAAACGAGCGGCAGATCGAGAATGCGCGCCTTCAGGTCCCATAACGCATTATCCACGGCGGCGACCGCCATCGACGAGATGCCGGGCCGGCCCAGATTGCGGATGGCGGCGACCATAGCATTCCAGCAATCGCCAATAGCGAGCGCATCCCGGCCGGTAACGATACTGGCGAGCGCTTCATGAATAAGTTTTGCTGTACCGGTATCGGCATAGCTGAAACCGATACCCGTCTTGTCGCCTGCCTCGATTTCGACGAGCACGAGAACTGTAGCTTGCCACTCAAGCGTGCCGTCGGACTCCGGCGTAGCGGTAGGAATGGAGAAAGCCGATACTCGGACACGTGCAATGCGCGGATTGCCGCTCTCAAGTTTTGTAGGCATAGCCGTGGTATCCATTTTTGGAGCTCACTATGCAAAGATCTGCTTAACCGACTGCTTGATGATGCCCGCTGAATCCGGATCGCCATGTAATATGGCCGAGGTATACGCTCGTGCCTGCTTAAACGTTATATGCGGTGGCAGCGGCGGCACATCCGGATCGGTATAGGCCTCCAGTATCACGGGGCGGTCGGCGCTCATCGCATAATCCCAGGCATTACCAAGTTCTTCCGGCCGGTCGATGCGGAGGCCGTGAAGGCCGATCAATTCAGCGTATGCGGCATAGGGGAAATCGGGCACATCCTGCGAGGCTTCGAATTTCGGATCGCCTTCCATTGCCCGTTGCTCCCACGTTACCTGATTCAAGTCACGATTATTGAGGACCATTACGATAAGGTGTGGATTGCTCCATCGCCGCCAATATTTGGCGATGGTGATCATTTCATTCATTCCATTCATTTGCATTGCGCCATCCCCGACCATGGCAATTACTACCCGGTCCGGGTGAGCAAACTTGGCACCAATTGCATAGGGAACACCTGGCCCCATGGTCGCGAGTCCCCCTGAGAGCGAGGCCATCATACCCTGACGAATTTTCAGGTCGCGCGAATACCAGTTGGCCGAAGAGCCTGAATCGCAGGTGAGAATGCAGTTGTCCGGCAGGCGTGGAGAAAGCTCCCAGAACACCCTTTGCGGGTTGATTGGATTGGCCGATTCCATCGCCCGCGCTTCCATGGTTTTCCACCACTGCGCGACATGTTTTTCAATCCGGTCGCGCCAGATACGATCATCTTTTCTTTTCAATAACGGAATTAGCAGCTTCAACGTTTCCGCACTGTCGCCGACCAGATTCACCTCCATTGGATAACGGATGCTGATCATGCGGCCATTGATGTCGATCTGGACGCCGCGTGCCTGGCCTTCCTCGGGTAGAAATTCGGAATAGGGAAAGCTCGATCCGATCATCAACAGGGTATCGCACTCCATCATCATGTCGTAGCTTGGCTTGGTGCCCAGCAGGCCGATCGAGCCAGTAACATATGGCAAGTCGTCGGGTACAGCGGCTTTGCCCAGCAATGCTTTGGCAATGCCCGCGCCAAGCAGATCGGCCGTTTCCAAGACCTCGTGCGTTGCATGCAGCGCGCCGGCGCCCACCAGAATAGCTACTTTCGAGCCGGCGTTGAGGGCGTCGGCGGCACGTTGCAAATCTTCCGGCCTCGGCACAACCCGGGGCTCTTTGTAACCAATTCCCGAATGTATGGTGCCGTGCTCGCGCGTGGGCTTTTCCGCCTCCATCTCCTGGATGTCGTTAGGTACAATGATGCAACATACATTCCGCTCAACCTGAGCGATACGCATGGCGCGGTCGATGATATGGCGCATTTGCATTGGTGTTGACACCATATGCACGTATTCATGCGCAACATCCTTGAACAACGAAATAAGGTCGACCTCCTGTTGGTAATTGCCCCCCAGCGCGGCGCGTTTTTGCTGGCCCACGATGGCCACCACGGGCTGATGATCGAGCTTGGCGTCATACAAGCCATTGAGCAAGTGAATGGCGCCGGGGCCTGAAGTGGCGAGGCAAACGCCCACCTCACCGGTGAATTTGGCGTGCGCACAGGCCATAAACGCGGCCATCTCCTCGTGCCTCACCTGGATAAAATCGATTTTATCTGGAGCACGGTTCAGCGCTCCCATGATTCCGTTAATGCCGTCGCCTGGAAATCCAAAGATGCGTTTGATGCCCCACTCGGACAGACGCTGCACCAGAAAATCACTGACATTCTCCTTCATAGCGCATCTCCTCTGTTTGATCCTGCGGGATTGAACGAGAGCCTGCACTTCGGCTTCCGCTTCGATTCATCCAGGATTTTCAGACTCAGTCCCGTGCATGCAATATGTAATGCATGAACGGACGTACCTCTTGTCAGTGTTGCCGCTGCCCCAAGTTATCGATGCTCTTGGGTTAATTGATATGTTTCAGGAGGGTAGATATATCGAAGCCTGATAATGCCCACTCAAGGTTGCTTCGTTACCTTGATCTGGTTTCCCACGAAGCGCGCGCTACAGGCCGAATGGTACGCCGCGTACGCGCGATTTCTGTACGCTAAGCCACTGACACTTTCTTGATATATCACCACGCTGTTAGCATGGGTATGCCCGCATTTCACCTTCAGGTGTTTGCAGCCGGATGCGACCTTGCATGTGAAGCTTGCCCCGAGCCGGCAGCGGAACGCGTTTGGCGCATATGCGCCGATCCTGATCGGATATGCAGGATGTATGCGCGGAGCGGCGACAACGAGGCGGAGACCGACGAGCAAACAGCGGGCGAAGATAATATCTGGAAGTATGCAGTGAGAGTGATTCTTGCCGTATTCAGCGAAAGATCAAGGTGAGGCGGGGAAGCGAGCGAAGGATCGGTGAGAGAAGATTGTAGAAAGGGGCCTCAAGCAGGGCAACATAGGGTTTGGCTGGGCCAGCCCTGCCTGAGGCACGTCGAATAATAAATGCTCGCGAAAGCTGTTAGAAAGCGATCTGATACTGCAGAACGTACTGACCTCTATTCCCTATCTTATTACCATCGTTGGCGAATATCGGCCTGTTCTGATAATCCATCGTTATCTTGCTGTTGTGGCCTTTTATCAGCCAGTTTATCCCGACATTGAAGACGTTCACCTGATTATGCAGAGCCTGGTAGTCTGCACTCACCCAGGAGAAGTAGGGCATCAACTGCCCATTGTTGCCGCCGAGCAGGTCCTTGGGCATCAGGTAGCCGATTTGGCCGTACCAAAGTTTCCCCGTACCAAACATCGGGAACGCATTGCCTCCGGTAGCGAACGGTGCCGTGCCGCCCGTGGACGGGGCCATGCCGATGCCGTTCATGCGCAGGTAATTCTGGCCGTAATTTGTGTCGAAATAGCCCACGTAGGCAGAAATCGCAGTTTCCTTCACCTTGTCCACCGGCGCATCCAGGTAGAGCGCCACGGACCAGATAGTCATGTCGTGGAATCTGACGTTTGTTTCGCCTATTTCGGCGCCACTTCCATTCAGTATTGGATTGCCCGTCCATGTCGCCGCCTTCTGGGTGATGAAGCCGCCTTCAAGATTCAGAATACTCTTCTTGCCCAGATAGGTTCCCTGCCAGTAGGGGTTCGTCATGGGCTCGGTATCCCAGAAGTTGATGGCGTAGAACCCCTGATAGCGCTTGTGATGCCCTTCTCGCGAGAACTGGGCCATGGTGGGCGAGATGGTCTCGAAGGCCGTGCCTGAGGTATTGATGGGGAACGGATCGCTGGCGGTGAACCGGTAGTTAAACTTGCCGATCTGGCCTCGTAAATAAACGCTCAGGCTTCTGTTGAATATGTCGGTCCGGTCGGCAGTGAACTGGGCGAACAGCGGAATGTCCATGGTCATGATCGTGCTGACGCTGGGGCTGCTGAAGCGGGACACGCCGTTCGCCATGACCAGACCGCCACCCACGATCACCTGATGACCCTGGGTCAGGCGCAATTCACCAAACGCGTCGTGAAAGAATGCCTGGATCTTCCTGTTGCCAACAGCCGTATCTACACCATTGTGCTGGGTACTGGCATCTTGCGTAAGAAAGTTGAAGTTATTCATACCGTATTGTGTATAAAAATACACCCTATCGGTGAGCTGACCCTGCAACACGAAACGGGTCCGGCGCAACCCGATGTCCTGCGTGTCGGTTACGGGATGGCCCAGAACCTGGGAGCCGGGATTGTTCTCCTCGTGCCGCAGCCAGACCTGGTTCAGGAAGCCGAATTTCAGGTACTGGCTTCCATCCGGATTCAGGTTCCATTTGAATGGATCAGGTGACTTCCAGTTTGCGTATCCCATACCCTGGGGCTTGGGTGCGGGCGCGGGCGCGGTAGTAATGGCTTCCCCGGCTTTGGTGGTGGAAGGCAACGCAGCTTCTCCCGCTGTCGGTCTTGGTGCAGGTTTTTGATCGGAAACTTTCTCGAAGGATCCCATGCGCACGCGTCCTTCCCCCGGTTCGGAATAAATCTGCTTGGTTTTGGTATCCACATAAAGATCGATGACAAAAGCCTTCGACGATGCGGCGTCGGTTTCTGGGGACGCCGGCTTGTCCTCGGCATGCAGGGGGACTGATAGTAAACAGCCTGACAGCAATAACAGCGAAGGATTACATCTCATTTACGATCTCCCGATATCGAGGTTGAGCCCTGTTGGAACTCTTTAGTTAGTTATTTAATGAGGAAAGATGTGAAAAGTCTTGTTTTGCTTTTTATTTGCGAAGAAAAATAGCACGCCGAATGTCAAAAAACTGTCAGGGTGAAGTGAAGAAACAGTGAGGTGTTCCTTTATAAACGTTAATTTCGATCCGGCAACAGCGCGCAGCCAGCCCCATACAACCAGGCGAAATTTCGATGAGCGAAAGCCTGCCTGCCTGCGCGATTACAGGCCGCTCGCTGGATGAAGTCCTACGTCCCCAACCGCGTTCACCTTCCCTAACACTGATCCCCTTGTAAGTGCCGGATTAGGTTAAATGAAAGCAATATATTCGGCAAGGATTTTTTATGCGAAACTATTATGATGATAAGGTTTCTGTTGCACAAGAC
>DATJHX010000027.1:0-2964 GCA_035493655.1 Nitrosospira sp. | reverse complement strand
AAACGTACAATTGAACGAGCTGAGTTCTTCTACGGCGACCTCGACAAAGCGCAACAGGCGCTTATTGCGGAGTGGGTGACACGCTCGCCCTACGACGTCAATATCTGGAATGCCGAGCGCCATCGGCGCCAGCAGGATCTCGTGCAGGTGTTGCGGCGGTTGAATGCGGATAATGCAACCCAGGATAAGGCGCAAGCGGCGCTACGGGCTTATCTGGAGCGTATTTATAGCTCGCCGAATGATAATTACAGAAAATACGCGGAGCAGGTATGGGTTTATAACTGCGCCTTTGTAGCAAATCTCCATAATACGACGAGCGTGCCGCAGCGGAAACATGCTGTAAAGAAACTCAAGGATTGGGAATCCGAAATCCGCGGGCTCGTGCCGGGCAAGGAAACAGCGGAGCTCAGTTCGTCTTTGAAATAGTATTTGTGGGGAATAGATCGCTTTTACGTCTTGATCGCTTTTTTTGGTAATCCCATAGGGTCATGAAAGGTGGACTGGATAATTCCCCCCAATCGTCCCGCATCCCGCCTGATTTCTATACCTTCATACGGCGCAATGCGCTTCGCTTATTGTCGCCCTACAGCCCGCGTTCTCACAGTTGGTACGGGTGCACTGCTGAAGTTGCCAGCCCGGCGCTCTTCCCTGGGGTTACCGTAATATCCTCGTATCACTCTGGCTCAAATGCGTCAGCCAGGAAACGCTTGGTTTCTTCCCACGAAACGGCGTCTGCAGCCGCATCATAAGCAAGCGGCAAATTGAACTTGCGACCATTTTCGTCGGCAGCCGGGTTGGTGAAGCTGTGCTTGACGCCGGGAAATGTGACGGCTTTGTAGTCCACCCCGGCTTGCTCCATTTCCTGTTTGAAAGCGGCTACCTGCTCGGGCGGTATCATCGGATCGTCTATACCAGTAAAAGAGATGATGCGGGCTTTTACCTGGCCCGGCTGAGCGGGTGTCTGCGTTGCAAGACCGCCATGGAAACTGGCCACGCCTTTCAAGTCCTCCCCCAGACGAGCCATTTGCAGCACGACGCTGCCACCGAAACAATAACCGAGCGCGGCAATATTGTTTGCATCCACGCTCGGCTGTTCTTTCAGAAATTTCATCGCCGCTTCAAAACGGGCTTTAGCCAGCGGCAAATTCTTCGCCACCTCGCCGGCGAATTTCCCCGCCTCATCCGGATGGCGGGCCTGCTTTCCGTCCCCGTACATGTCCAGCGCCAGCGCGGTATAGCCCAGCTCGGCAAGCATCCGCGCCCGCTTGCGAGCATACTCGTTGTGGCCCCACCACTCGTGAACGACGAGCACGCCAGGGCGCTTGCCTTTGATAGCGTCGTCATAGGCGATGTATCCCTTCAATATCTCGCCATCGTTGTTGTAGGTTACTTCCTTTCCCTGCACCATTGCCTGGGCTCCATAGCTCAAGAGTAACAACGTAATAAAAGTTATCAGTTTTTCCATGATAGTCATTGTGTGAGTGATCAATGTGGTCCGATCGATGCAATTCGAACTGCTGTGATTTAGCTTAAGTGTACTATTGTTCGATTAGCCTTATGATCATGTTTCGACGATCCGCCGAACGTGGCTTGGACTGCGAGAAGCGGTTTTAGTCAGCAGGCGAATTATGCGCGATTCTTCAACGTCAACCCTTGAGAGGAGCATAGATCATGGCAGATACGACCATCCAGAACCGCGCTGCCGGGGCCATAATGGGAGCTTTTATCGGGGATGCTCTGGGGCTTGGTCCTCATTGGTATTATGACCTCTCCGAACTCCGCCGCGACTACGGAGACTGGATCACCACTTATACCGATCCCAAGCCGGGCCGGTATCACAGCGGCCTGAAGGCAGGGCAGCTTTCGCAGGCAGGCATCATTCTCAGGCTCATGCTTCGTTCGCTCGTCGAGTGCGGTGGTTATGATGAGGCGGATTTTTGCCGCCGGATGGATGAGGAGCTTTTTCCGTTACTCGATGGCACGCCTGTGAACGGTCCGGGCGGCTACACAAGCCAGTCGATTCGGAATGCCTGGCGGCAGCGCGTCCAGCAGAAATTGCCGTGGGGACAAACGGGTGGCCACGCCGATACCACGGAGGCCATCGAGCGCACGCTTGCACTGGCTGTTCGCTATGCTTTCCAGCCCCATGAACTTGCAACCACAATCTCGGATAATACACGGCTTACCCAGATCGACGATACCGTCGTTTCGATGACTGTCGCGTACGGCGCGGTGCTGGGCCTCCTGGTGCAAGGGCACGCACTCAACAATAGCCTGTCGGGCAAGCTCATGCGGATGGTCAAAACCGGAAAGCTGCCTTTCCATGCGGTCACTTATGCTGACTTGCAACCACCTCGTCCCGGTGATCCCGATCCTCCGCGCGCAGGCCGATTTGCTTCCCCGGACGCCCTGCTCACACCTTCTTCTGTGGCCGAAGCCGCGATAGATCCGGATATTCGCATAGAGCCTGCCTGGAAGGTATCGATTGTTTATGGCATGCCTTGCGCCATTTATCATCAGCTTCCCGCTGCTTATTACCTTGCTGCCCGCTTCCACGACGATTTCGAATCGGCCGTACTCAACGCTATAAACGGCGGCGGGCAAAACCAGTCGCGTGCCATACTCACCGGCGCGCTGGTAGGGGCTCAAGCCGGCCTCTCCGGCATTCCGCAGAGATTTCTGGATGGGCTGGAAGAAGGCGAAACGCTCCAGCGTCTGGCGTCGGACCTCGCATCCACGATCGGCACCTCTGCTAGTGCGGGCAGTCCTGATCGTGAAGCGCAATTTCCTGGATGAGTCTGATGCCCTTTACCCGGAAATCCGTCTTATGGATTTGTCTGGTCCTGGGGAGCGGGAATTTTGCATAAAGGCAATGGAGAATCGCTCCAGATAACCGGAACCCCAGCTTGAAATTCCACAAGCCGATGGATGACCAAAGCAGGCTGGTCGCCGCCTTGATGGATG
>DATJHX010000026.1:0-4301 GCA_035493655.1 Nitrosospira sp. | reverse complement strand
CGTAAGACAGACACCATTTAGCGCGATACTGTCGCCCACTCTTATATCGCTCAGGTCCAGCTCCGGAGAAGTGATACGCAAGCTTATACCCTTCTGAAGAGGTGTGATGCGCTTTATTTCCCCAACAGCTTCAATAATTCCAGTAAACATCAAACCCTTCCTACTTTCCAATACAATAATGGGTGTTGCATAGGGGTCAGGAGCACATGAGGATTCGACCCTCGGAGTCCGGGACCGGTTCTGCCAGGCTCGCTAGGTGCGGCATTATGCCGCATGGTGTTGATGTGCAATATGCGCTAATGTTAAAGGAACCTCGGGCAAGCCCTCTGCCGAAATGCAGGATCAGCCAGAGGGAGCAATTTCCGGGAGAATCCCATGGCGCATGTTCAAATTCCTTACATCATACATAAAGAACCTACTTACGGACCAGCTACGGATATGTTCAGCGATCTTAGCCAGTCGCCCCTGAGGAAAAATCTGCAACGCCTGTTTCTACTCAGAAATATCGTGATTGCTGCGCAGTGCCTGACCTTTGCGCTGGCCTACTGGGTGCTGGAAATGCAGCTTCCCTGGACGGAAATGGTCATGGTAGCGGTTCTGCTGGCCGTCCTGAATCTGGCGACCTGGGTGCGCCTCCGCCGTAAGCTGCCGGTATCGAGCGCCGAATTCTTCGCCCAGTTAATGGTCGATGTCTTTGCGTTGACGGCCCTGCTTTATTTTAGCGGCGGCTCGACCAATCCGTTCATTTCGCTCTACCTGTTGCCGCTGACGATCGCCGCGGCAGCGCTGCCCTGGGCGTATACCTGGGTGATGGCGGCTATCACGATAAGCTGTTATACGCTGCTGCTGTTTTACTATGTACCCCTGCCGCACGACCACGAAGAACACAACAGTGAGTTCAACCTGCACGTGTCGGGGATGTGGCTTGCTTTTGTGTTAAGCACGGTATTGATCGCATGGTTCGTTGTCAAGATGGGCATATCCATCCGCGAACGCGACAAGGACCTGGCTTCGGCGCGGGAACAGGCGTTGCGCAACGAACAGCTCATCGCGCTGGGAACGCTCGCCGCCGGGGCGGCGCATGAACTGGGTACGCCGCTCGCCACGATGGCGATTGTATCCGGCGAGTTGCAAAGTGAGTATACCGCCGACTCGGAATTTCAGAATAACATCCGCATACTGCGCGATCAGATCACTCACTGCAAGCGCACCTTGACCCAGTTGCTGGCGGATGCCGGTCAAGCTCGCGCGGAAGACGGCAGCGGGCAGGCAGTCGACCATTTTTTGCGCCAGGTACTGGATAAATGGCAACTGATGCGGCCGTCCGTGAAATATACCTACCACGGCACTGGAGTTCAGCCCGCTCCCCAGATTCTCAATACGCATTTATTAAGCCAGTCCATTTTGAACCTGCTGAACAACGCGGCGGATGCTTCCCTGAAGCACATCGAGATCGAGGTCAACTGGAATCACCACGAATTGCACCTCGAAATCCTCGATTATGGGGAAGGGCTGAAGGGAGAAGCCGTCCAGCGTGCGGGCCAGGCCTTCTTTACCACCAAAGCGCCGGGGCAGGGCTTTGGCATCGGTCTATTTCTGGCAAATGCGAATATCGAGCGGTTTGGGGGCAGGGTACGCCTGACCAACCGCGAAGGCGGCGCCTGCACGCAAGTGATATTACCCTTGATACGTCAAACGGCATGACAACATCGGAAGCAATGGAAGTGGCGATGGAAGTGGATGAGCAGCCATCCTTGCTGATCGTCGAGGATGACCTGACCTTTTCTGGCGTGCTGGCAAAGGCCATGAGCAAGCGCGGATTCAGCGTCACATGCGCGCATTCGGTGGAACAAGCGCTGGAATGCGCGGAGACCTGCTTACCGGAATATGCCATTGTCGATCTCAGGTTGCCGGGAATGTCGGGATTAATGCTGGTGGAAAAACTCAAGAGCCTTGATCCCGGCACGCGCATAGTCATGCTGACGGGTTATGCGAGCATCGCCACGGCGGTGGAAGCCATCAAGCTCGGGGCCACGCACTATCTGGCGAAACCCGTGGATGTCGATGATATTCTGATGGCATTCGAGCGCACCACGGGCGACGCGGATGTGCAGATCAGCGCACACCCGCTCTCGGTTGGCCGGCTCGAATGGGAATATATCCAGCGCGTTCTGAATGAGAACAAGGGCAATGTTT
Source organism: Nitrosospira sp. (assembly GCA_035493655.1). Classification (GTDB taxonomy): domain Bacteria; phylum Pseudomonadota; class Gammaproteobacteria; order Burkholderiales; family Nitrosomonadaceae; genus Nitrosospira. Next base: position 2,105 of record DATJHX010000026.1, on the reverse strand, counting down.
CGGTCACCGCGAGAGCACTCAACATGCACCGTCGCACCTTGCAGCGCAAGCTTACCAAGTATCCCTTAAAGACCTGACTACCTTCAGACAAACCTGACTGGCTTCCGCCTTTCCTGACCATATCCCTACTAAAACCGTTTTCTACTACACAAGCTTATCGTCAGAAAAACGGGCAGGAAAATGGGCAATAAGCCGGATATCCGGGCCCATCATGCGTATGTCGCGGATTTCGAGTTTACGTTTTTTTGAAAGGTCCGTCAGTTCCGTCAGCTTCAACATGCCTTGAGCCTCATCCCCGATCAGGTAGGGCGCGAGGTAGATCACCAGCTCGTCCACCAGCCCTGCGGCAATAAGGGCGCCGTTTAGCGTGCGGCCCGCCTCGACCATGACCTCGTTGATCTCGAAGTCGGCAAGCATGCGCATCATTCCAGTGAGATCGACACGGTTGCCTGAATCCGAATCCGGCACAACAATGGCGCGCGCGCCCACGTCATGCAGCGCCATGATTTTGCCCTCGCTCGAGTTCGCGGTAAAGACCAGCTCTCCCGCCCCTCGCAGCAATCTGGCATCCAGCGGAATATCCAGGCGGCTGTCCACCACTACGCGCAATGGTTGTCTCGATGTCTCCACGTGGCGCACCGAGAGCTCGGGGTTGTCGGCCAACACGGTGCCGATTCCGGTGAGAATCGCGCAGGAACGCGCCCGCATCCGGTGACCGTCGCGCCGCGCAGCCTCGCCGGTAATCCATTGGCTAGTGCCATTGTTGAGCGCCGTCTTGCCGTCGAGGCTTGCGGCGATCTTCATCCTTACCCAAGGCCGATTGCGCGTCATGCGCGAAACAAAACCGATATTCAGTGTGGTCGCTTCCGCCTCCATTAGTCCCGCTTGCACTTCTATCCCGGCTTCTTTAAGCAAGGCGTAACCCTTCCCTGCTACCAGCGGGTTTGGGTCTTGCATCGCCACGATGACTTTCGCAACACCCGCCTCGACGAGCGCTTCTGCGCAAGGCGGCGTTCGCCCATGATGACTGCACGGCTCCAGCGTGAGATAGACGGTAGCACCTCTGGCCGCCGCTCCGGCGGCTCTCAGGGCATTGACTTCGGCGTGCGGCTGGCCCGCGCGTTCATGCCAGCCCGTGCCGACCACCTGACCATCGCGCACGATCACGCAACCTACGCGAGGATTGGGACTGGTGGTATCCAGGCCTTTTTCAGCCAGGCGTAAAGCCTGGGCCATGTAGGCATGGTCAAGCGCGGAAAAGGGGTGAGATGGAGGGTGAGATGGAGGGTGAGATGGGGGATAAGATGGCATAGCTGCTGCGTGGAACGTTGAACTATGCAAGGTATTGCTGCCCTAAGGAGATGATAAGCTTAACTGGATTAAGTCTCAGGTCTCAGTTTTTTTGGCTTCCCGTTTTCGCTGTGGCCTCTGGACTTCCTTGATTGCATCGCGGAAATCATGGATATCCTGGAAACTTCTATAAACCGAGGCAAAGCGGATGTAGGCCACCTTGTCGAGCTTGTAGAGTTCCTGCATCACCATTTCGCCGATCTTGCGGGAGGGGATTTCACGCTCGCCCGAACTGAGAAGCTTTTGCATAATGTGATCCATTGCAGCATCGACCTGCTCCGTCGGCACCGGCCGCTTGTGCAGCGCCCGCATAAAGCTCGTCAGGAGCTTTTCGCGGCTGAACTCTGCGCGATTGCCATCCTGTTTCACCACCTGGGGCAGCCGCAACTCCACGGTTTCATAAGTGGTGAAGCGCTTGTCGCAATTCAGGCAACGCCGGCGACGGCGTATCCGGTCGCCTTCCTCGGTCACCCGCGAATCGATCACGCTGGTGTCATCCGCGTTGCAGAAGGGACATTTCATGTTTTAACCAATAGAACAGCCCCACGGATCGATGCTTTGCGGCATGAGCAGGAATATGCTCGTCCTCGAATACCCGTCTCGAATGCAATCAGGGTTTCGTCCCGTAAACCGGAAATTTGGCACAGAGGGCTTTCGCCTGTTGCGCAACCTGCGAAATCACCCCAGTGTCGGTTGGCGCATCCAGCACATCCGCAATCAGATTTGCCAGTTGCTCCGACTCAATTTCGGTAAAG
>DATJHX010000025.1:0-5934 GCA_035493655.1 Nitrosospira sp. | reverse complement strand
GTTGCAGTGTACGCTGCTTAGGTAAACTGGAACGCAGACGCATATACACGACGCCCAATGTGGCCAGAAGTACCGTGTCATATTCCGTCCAGAACAGGCGACCGCTCCATGCTGTTAAATCCAGCAGCGGAAACAATGCGAGCAGGCAGATGAGCCACAGACCTGGCTTCCACCATAGCAATGCGCAGTAGACGATGAGAGCAGGTAAAATCCAGCCTGTGCCCAGGGGGGTGGAGGAAGCCGCAGCAATTGAAAGACAAAGCGCGGTAGCGCCTATAATGCCCGCAAAAAGCGAACGCCTCCCGCCGTCCTGCTTGGCGGTCGTGAGAGGCGGAACATTAGCTCCCGGTGCTTCAGGCCACGTTGACCGGGCGCGTGTCGCTGAGGGTACAGGCGGAACATGCGAGCCAGGCGACCCGCGCGGTATGGAACTCGGCCGAACAGTTGCCGCAGCTCTGACCTGCCTGACGTCAAGCAGCAAGTACAGCAGCCAGGCGGCCAGCATGGCTGCGGCGGCCGCGATCAGTATATTGGTCGGGTCTGGATGCTGGGCCGGAATGAAAAGCTTGCCGGCTTCGATGATGCTCGCGAGCGCTGCAGCGGCAAGCGCAGGCCATCCATAATGCCGCTCAGGTTCGCCTGGTTCCCGTTCTGAACCGCTCTGGTCCGGCCAGAGCGATTCTCCCGCCCAACGCCAGAGCCAGATACCCGCTCCCACCGGCAGATAAAGCGCGGCCTGAAACAGGAGGCTTATCAATGCCTTTGTTTCAGTTGTGAAATAATGATAGTAGAACGGCAAAAAATGGGCATCTTCCAGTTTTAGTCTAGCATCGGACAAACTCGACCATGAGCCGGAAAACCATCCATTTAACCAGGCGACAGCGGCAAGGTATGGAACGATGCTCATCATTACCATGGGCCGTACATAACGGCGCAGTCTGCGCCAGTCCATATCAGCCGAAAGCTGGATCAGCCCGGCGCCCAGCATCATGCCAAAGGCGCGGGACGCGATGGATGCACCCTGGCTGATCCCGGACGCAATCGTTAGCTGTAGTCCTTCGATCAGCATACCAAGCAGGGCTCCGGTTACCGCTGCAAACAGGAGGATGTGAGGCTGGCGCGGGGACCTGAAAAACAGCATGGCCAGCGGAGCTACCGATAGTGCTTCGGGAACCAGCCGCAACAGGCATCTGCCTCCACAGTGGGGCACAAACAGCCAGCCCACATTTTCCGATGTCAGCTTTGCACGCCACTCACCATATGACAGCAGAAAGTCATAGGGAAATACACTTAGCATCGCAAAACCCAGGGCATAAGCAATTAGGGTGGCGTTGCGCGCGTTCGCGCCCCCCCGGAAAATGCTCCGGATCAAATGCACGAGGCGGATACCTGTGACGGGCCAGAGGATAATGCCCATGATCGAGCCGGCGATCTCGGCAAAGATATCATTCAGTGACACGGTTCGCGGTGCGAAGAATTGTTGGGTAAATTCAACACCCAGCGCGACCGTGGCTGCGCTCAGCAGCGATACCAGGGCTGCGGTTGCCAATAGCATAGGGCCGGGATTCGCGCCGGCAATGCTGCCGCAAAGCAGCAGTCCAAAGGGGATATACAGCAGCAGGTTAGCGACCAGGTCCGCCCGACTTTCCACTCCCAGTTCCAGGAGCGGGATATGATGGATATTCGCCAATGCTGCGGAAAATGGGATATCGGTCAAATGGAACGGCAACAAGCTGCCATATACGATAAGCAGCAGGTAGCCGACCGCGAACCCGAAAATCAATGGCCGGTTGATCATGACGTGTGAAGGAAAGTGGGCAGGCTCGGCCAATGACATCAAAGTCAAAGTAGTCTATCCAATCTTGCTGCGGTGATTCATCTGGAAAATCCTGTGATCCAACAAGCTTCCCGATTCGCATTCATTGCAGTCGGGAAGGGGGAGGCGGTTTTCTTTCCAGCTTGGGCAACCAACGCGGAGGTTTGCGGTGGACATAAGCGCCGAAGCGATAGGTTTCCCGCCAGCCATCAAAATCAGTATTCCATTCCGGGTAGATCCGCAGTCGGGCAATTTCCATAGATGTTGCCTTAGCCTTATCAGACAGGGGAATCAGATTCATTTCGCCTAGCGGAGCGAATGGTTTCGTGAGGTATTCACCCGCTGCTTCATATGTCCCAACGAGATTGCCTTCATCACTATATCCAGCCAAAGGCAACTGGGCAAAAATTGCATTGCCTGCGATTAACTGCAGGTAGGACGGGTCGCCTTCCCTACGCGCGAGCCGGATACCCGTGCCTGTTGCAATAACGGTATTGTAGAATACGCTGATCACGCGTGGCGTATCGTTGTGAGGCTGAATCTGCACTGCATCGCCAGAGTGATTTACAAACAGATTGTTGTAAAGGGCAATATTACCCTCGCCCTGGAACAGCGATTCATCAGGGTTCTGGTAAAAGAAATTGCCGTAAACGAGGTACCGGTCATTCGAACCGGGACCGGACAATGGCAAATGCCCAACCAATACGTTGGGCCTTGCCATCTCGCCGGAAGAACCGTCCTGGGCTTTACTGAAAACATTGTGACGAATGATTGTCGCCTCAGGCCCCTCGGGCATGTCCGGCAGCATTGGGCGTGCCCGCTGATGCTTGATTTGCAGGTTGTACCCCTGGGTGTCGATAATCAAGTTATGTTCGATCAACCCGGCTATAAATGGTGCCCGCCCATCCGAATTTCCCAGGTAAAGGCCGGTTCCAGCGCCTTCGATCACGCTGTTGCGAATTACCCAGCCCCAGGCTGGGCACTTGGTAGAAATTCCCACTGTTTGTTGATTATTGCCATGTCCGAAGACATGGAGTCCCTCCAGAACGATGTGGTGCGCCCAATCGGCGTGCCCCTCGCATTTCAGTCCATCCACCGGCAGGTTGCGGCCATCGAGATCGAGATTCCGAAGTGTGACGTAACAGGAATTGACGATGCTGACTGTATTATGCCTAGAGCGGGCCACAAAAACTGGACGCGGCCCGCGCTCAGGTCCCGAAATGGTAACGGGTGCGTGCGCAGTTCCCTGGAGGTATTGAATGGGCAAGCCCTCCTTATACTCTCCCGGTGCAAGTTGTAGATGACTGCCCGGCTTCAGTATTTTCAATTTAGCAAGATAATTGTCAGGATTTGCTGTATGAGTTGTGCCTCCGAAGGCCGGCAGCGCGCCAAGCAGGACGCCCGCCAGTAGCGCCGTACATAGAATCAAAACCTGATTCGGTTTGCCTGCATGCATTTACGGTTTCCCGGGGCCGAGCGAAATTTGATCCGCATCTATTTCAAGATAAGCGACTTAAAATGGCAGCGAAACGAGCTACCCATATTGCCTCTCTGCAAAGTATATCTCTCCTTGCGGGTTGGATTTGTAGTGTGTTAGATTCAATCCGCAGCGCCTACCTAGAACTCCTGCCCAATATGCACACGACACCCCTGAGTCAGCTCCCAGTACGGATGGAACCGATCGATACATTAGCCACGGAAGAAAATAAAGCGATAAGGCAAGAGGGATTCCGGTTCGAGCCGGCAGGGTTTACGCCGCAGGCTGCCACTGTCCTAGCCTCCATTTTGCATGATTCCCAGTATAAGTGCGCGACCAGGCTGCCCCAGGCGGGTGGCAATCGCTGGTATTCCGAACCTGTCCGGCTTGCAAAATTTGTTACCGGCGGTGTTAACTGCTGGAAGGAATCGCCCTGGCAGAGTCTTTATACAAGTCTGCTCAAATGGGAGAAGGGAACTTCGCCGATCGTGTTATTCGATCTGTTTTTCTTCCATCGAAGTGTTTCGCTGGATCGGATCCATGCCGTTATGGATGCCGATAGTCTGAAAATTCTTATGGAAACGAGAGTTCTGGCCTTGTCGGAAGGCGAAGTCAGGTCGATGGTTCGCTGTTACCCCGTGGGGGACATGTATTTTATTTGCGATCCATCGAGGGAGCGGTCCGATTTCGTATATATCGGATGGGATTCCGATCTGATGGTCGATATCGCAGCGAAATATTGCAGGGGACGCCATTTTTCGCGATTGCTCGATCTTTGCACGGGAAGCGGCGTGCAAGGGTTGTCCCTCTCCCGCCAATCGGAGGAGGTTTTTTGTGCGGATATCAATCCGAGGGCTCTTGCAATGGTGCAGGCGAACGCACGTCTTAACAGTTTGAAATCCGTCCGGACTGTACATGGCGATCTCTTCTCGAACGTTCCCGGACGCTTCGATTGCATCACCGCAAATACTCCGTATGTTCCCTATCCTGTGGGGGCGCAGCTTCCAATTGGCGGCGGAGATACGGGGATCGAGTTTACCTTCCGTCTTCTGCAGGAGTTGCCGGACAGGCTGACGGAACATGGAATTTCCGTAATTTACACGAGTGATCCGATTGTGCATGGCAAACGGCAATTGATTGCTCGCATAACGCGTGAACTCGGACATTTACCGTTTCGCTTCATACTGATTCCCCTCTTTACCAACAACTACCCCATGACCCGGCCGATGCAGGAACATTATGACCGGTTAAGCCTGAGCGGTTATGATGATTGCATCCTTGTAATCGAGCGTGGCAAAAAGTTTGAGGTGGAACAGCATCAACATGATGCAGCTCACTACTATCGTACGAGGATGGATGCCTGGCTGGATTGGCGCCGGCGTTCCAGGCGGAATGATTGACGGGCATGACTGACACTAAGGGCAAAAGATCCTCCTGAATCAGACTTTGTGTTTGATTGTCGCCGTCATATAGTTTAGCAATTTGCGTGTTTATGCCAGCCGGTCGTTTTCGAGCTATAATAAATGCAACTGAGTTGCAATCTAAGTTGCGATACTCCTATGCTTATCAACCTGCACAAACAAGCGGAAGAGACGATTCAAAACCGTGGGGACAGAGTGACCTCGGGCAGGGTGCAAATCCTTGCCGTGCTTCTGGGGGAGAGACATGCGGTCAGCCATCATGAGATTGAAGAGCGTTTCCAGGGTAAGCACCGATTGGATCGTGTCACGCTCTATCGGGTACTTGAATGGTTGAACGAAAACGGCTATATCCACAGGGTGATAGGTGACGATCGGGTATGGCGTTTTCATGCAAACATCGATGCAAACCCTCATCAGCATGCGCATTTCGAGTGTACCCGCTGCACCAGAGTAATCTGTCTTGATGACATGAAGGCTGAATACAATCGGCCGCTGCCTGCCGGATATCGTTCTCAGCAAATCGAGCTAACGGTGAAAGGATTATGTGCGGAGTGCGCATGATTGAAATTCAATTCATCAATGCGACATGGTGTCATTCCTAAAAAATATTTGACCATGCTGCGCAAGAAGTTATCCAGGCAATTATTTTTACTGCTGGTATTGGCATTATCGCTCGTACCTGTTTTTCAGGCTGCGCACATGCTTACGCATATTGCACCCGCTGATACGATCGAACTCATCCAGGCAGATGGCGATTTGCATCAGGATGACCGTGATGCTGATGCAGGTGTAGACAAAATCTGTCTGGATTGTCTCGCCCTGACAGGGTTTAGCGTTATCTTCTTCATCCTGGCGGTTTGGCTTTTTGGTCAGGGAGGACGCTGCCCTCTGATTCATTGGAAATCAAGGAATCCTCTACCTGATTTCTCGTTCGCATATCTTACCCGCGCTCCCCCGCAAGCGTAACTTCCCCTAGATCTTTACCGGCTGACCCCGCCCGGACTCGTTAACAGGCGTTTCCATGAAGCTGGGCCATTCCTCCGGCTACTAAGGTCGCTTTTCATTTTCGCGGTTTTCACTTTCGCGCTATTCATTTTTATTTACAGATTTAACATATGTGCCTGCAACTCAGTTGCATAAGTACAGCGACTTGCTTCGGGATCAGTATGAACTGTTTATGCACTAACTCCACGGTAACGTATCCCGCATTTGTCCAGGAC
>DATJHX010000024.1:0-3949 GCA_035493655.1 Nitrosospira sp. | reverse complement strand
AGCCAGGCTGAGCACGCCAACCAAAACCGGCTGCCAGAGCGCGGATAGACTGGAGTGGCCGTAAATCATGATGATAGGGTTGGCGCCGGCTGGAGGATGTATGGTCTTGGTGATAAGCATGTACCATAAGACCAATACCTGGGCGACTACGTAGACCCATAACGAATCACCGAGGAACTGATACAGGCGATGCCAATGAGAGCGCCTGCAAGATGATCGCCGAACAGCGCTCGCGGCTGTGCGGCTGAGGCGCGCGTAAGGCCAAATAGAAATACTGCAGAGCCGCCCAACGAGGCAAAAAAGAATCGCGATGCAGGTGGCGCGACAAGGAACAGCGACAATGCGATACCCCCCGCAGCGCCGAGCGCACACCACAATAGACGAGCTATAGGAGAACGATGCACTCGCGTTTAGTTCATAAGTATAAATAAGGATGGCGAAAAAAATCTGATATCGCATTAAACCCAGATAATTCATTAGGCGGCTCTTCGAGCCTACGTGAGTGCTGGCGGTCAGTTTGCGGCCATTTTCGCCGCTTGCTCGGCGCCCATAGACCAGCTATGGACTTCTCCCAACCGACAAAACTATCTCGCAACCTGCCTCGCCATCATCTCGCGTCCTAATGGATTATCTGGGTTAAAGATGAATCTATCTCTGTACTACAGGGTATTACCGCCTCGAGAGTCCACGAATCGGAAGTCTCAAGCCGGGCTAATCCAAGCTTGCTATAAGGGCTTAAGAACTTCACCTGCCCCGCATGAACATCTTGTCAAGGTCGGCAAGACTGATCTCAAACCACGTCGGCCTCCCGTGATTGCACTGGCCTGCGCGTTCAGTTATTTCCATCTCTCTTAACAGTGCATTCATTTCAGGTATGGTCAACATGCGGTTGGCGCGAACCGCACCGTGGCAGGCCATGGTCGAAAGAAGCTCGTTACGCCTGCTGGTTAATGCCTGGGTGGCGCCAAATTCGCGGATGTCGCTCAATACCTCGCGCGCCAGCTTTACCACGTCGGCATCCTTGAGCGCGGCCGGTACTGACCGTACCACGAGCATGGTCGGGGAGAATGATGACATTTCAAACCCGAGCTCGCTCAGGGTGGCGGCGTGCTCTTCGGCTGTAGCAATATCCAGGCTGTCCGCATGAAAAGTAGCCGGAATAAGCAGGGGTTGCATCGATAACGTATGGTTATCCAGCGCTGATTTGAGTCTTTCATATAGAAGCCGCTCATGCGCCGCGTGCATGTCCACGATGAGCAGGCCCCGATCGTTCTGCGCCAGGATATAAATGCCGCGAAGCTGGCCCAGGGCAAAGCCCAGCGGTGGGATTTCCTGTCTCTCGGTATCCGCTATTGTTGTACATGTACCTGTCAATCGATTCGACGATTCGTGGCTGAGACTATCGCCACCGAACAGCGAGGAATAAAACGCTTGCGGTTGTGCTGCTGTCAGGGGTGAGGATGGTGCGCCACGCATCAATTCCATCACGCCCTGCCGCGAATAGGAGAGTTTGTCCGTGGATAGCTCGCCAGCTTCCTGGTCACGTTTCTGTTCCGCCGGAAATACTGAAGCAGGCGACTCCACTGATGGCCTTGCCAGTGCTTTATTAATGGCGTGAAACAGAAATTGGTGCAATGCCCGGGGATCGCGAAACCTTACTTCGATCTTGGTGGGATGCACGTTCACATCCACTGCTTCAGGTTTCATTTCCAGGAAGAGTACGAAAGCCGGGTGCCGGTCCAGATGGAGTATGTCCTGATAGGCTGCGCGCAGGGCATGAGAGATAAGCTTGTCGCGCACAAACCGGCCGTTGACGTAAAAATATTGAGCATCACGCGAGGCGCGTGAGTAGGCCGGTAACGCCGCCGCACCCCATAGCCGTAAATCTGCCGCCTGTTCATCGATAAAAATCGATGTCTGGCTGAACTCATCGCCCATTATCGCCGCAATTCGTGGTTTTACATCTCCTGCCCGCAAGTGTCGGCGCACCGAGCCGTTATGCTGCAGAGTAAAACTGATGCCAGGAAACGATAATGCAATGCGCCTGAATGTTTCGTCGCAATAGGAGAATTCCGTGGCTTCGGTTTTCAGGAATTTGCGGCGGGCAGGTGTGTTGAAATAGAGATCGTGCATTTCAACCGTGGTGCCGGAAGCGAGCGCGGCAGGCTCTGGCGATGACAGGCGGCCACCCTCCGCCTGTACTTTCCATGCGTGTTTTTCCTCTTTTCTGCGGCTGGCCAGCGTCAACCGCGAAACTGCGGCAATACTCGCCAGAGCCTCGCCCCGGAAGCCCAGGCTTTCCACCTGTTGCAGGTCTTCCAACGTACCGATTTTGCTGGTTGCGTGCCGGGCAAGCGCAAGCGGGATGTCCTCTTTCCAGATTCCTGCGCCGTTATCGGCGACACGAATCAGCTTGATGCCTCCCTGCAAGAGCTGCACCGTGATGCCGGTTGCGGCGGAATCCACACTGTTCTCCAGCATTTCCTTGAGGGCCGAGGCCGGACGCTCCACCACTTCTCCCGCGGCAATCTGGCTGATGAGCAGGTCGGGCAGCAGCTTGATTGCATTCATGAAGGATTTCCGGTAAATGCTATCCCGGCATTATAACGCCCCCGAGTGGATATGGCGTCCACAAAGCCGTCGTCGCGCCCACGTGGATTTGTTCAGCGCTTCCTTAGCTCAATCTCATGAGTTAAGATCGCGTCAATCTTCTAATCTGCAAGTGTTCTTATTCCTTGTCTTTCATCGCGGCCTTGACTGCGGCATGATCCAGGTGAGGGGCAAAAATTTCGATAAAATCGTAAACATATCCTCTTAAATAGCTGTTGCGGCCGATACCGATACGGGTCGTGCTCGGCTCGAACAGGTGGCTGGCGTCAATAGATCTCAGATGCTTGTCACGCTTCGGGTCGAACGCCATCTGCGCCAAAATGCCGATACCCAGCCCCAATTCCACGTAAGTTTTGATCACGTCGGCATCGATGGCCGTCAGCACGACATTGGGAACCAGTCTTTTCACATCAAACGCCTGATTGATCTTGGAACGTCCAGTGAAAGCAAAGTCATATGTAATGATGGGATATTGAGCGATGGCTTCCAGCGTCAATTTTTCAAGCTTCAGCAGAGGATGGCGAGGCGGCACGACGATGCAACGGTTCCACTGATAGCATGGCAGCATCACGAGCTCATCAAAGAGTTCGATAGCTTCGGTAGCGATGGCAATATCAGCTACGCCGGATGTGACCAGTTCCGATATTTGCGTCGGACTGCCCTGGCGCAAAATCAGCTTAACCTTGGGGTAGCGTGCGGTAAAATGCTTGATTGCAGACGGTAGCGCGTAGCGGGCCTGGGTATGGGTGGTAGCAATGGTAAGCGACCCAATTGCTTCGTTGGCAAATTCCTGACCGACCTGCTTCAGGTTTTTTGCGTCCCTCAGCATTCTTTCGGCGATTTCGATGATTGCTCTTCCCGGCGGCGTGGTTTCGACTACGCGTTTGCCATTGCGCACAAAGATATCCACTCCCAGTTCGTTTTCCAGAAGACGGATTTGCTTGCTGATTCCCGGCTGGGAAGTATGAAGCATTTCGGCGGCCTTGGATAAATTCAAGCCCTGATTGGCAACTTCGCAGAGGTAACGTAGTTGTTGCAATTTCATATTCGAATTCTAAATAAGATTAGATTATAATAATCTAACATAATATTCTTTCACGATATATAAGCACATTGCTATTATGTCGGTTTCGCGGCACTATAATGAGGTTTCCTGCCACGGCGTCGGGCGTATAACCAATGAGCTGGAGCCTAGCAACCGAACCGGCAAACAGACCGAGTTCATCTCGACTTTTACCGAGGGTCCAGGCTGATATTGGCCTTAATTGCGGAGAATACAGATGAGTCACCTGAACTACCTCGCTAATGATGAGGAAATCAATTCGTTCGATCATGCGCT
>DATJHX010000023.1:0-7373 GCA_035493655.1 Nitrosospira sp. | reverse complement strand
CGGATTCCCTGCATCGACGCCTTTTCCAAGGCCAACTCGCCGCGCTCCACCAACACTCTCCCGATCGATTTGTAGGGATGGCCATTTTGATCGGAATAGCCGACTCTGACAATTTCGCCATTCTCGAGTTTTACGCGGCCCGAACCCTGGATTTGCAGGAAAAACAGGTCGATCTCATCATCCACCCACAACAGTTCCCTCCCCTGCAAGGGAGCAGGGTTACTCACTATTTCGGCCCGGCTGTAGTAAGGTACTACCTTACGCCCCTGCAACCGGCCTCGCAATCGCATGTTTTTAAGCTCCGGATAAATCTCGCCCAAATCTATGACCAGAAGCTCATCAGGTGTCGTATAGATCGGATAACGGTAACGCCGGGATGGCTTGCGGCTGCCTTTGAGCAATGGTTCGTAGTAGCCCGTGATCAGGCCCTCGCCGCTACCGTCCACGTTCAAAACCTGGTGGGGCGTAAAACGGGTCTCGAAGAATTGGCGCAATACGCTACTGCTGTGTCCCCGCAGCGAGTCAGCCTGGACGCAGGTATCCTGCCATAGCGGCTGATTTTTAAGCACAGCGCAGCTTTGAAGAAATGCATTCCAGGCAGGCTGAATATCGTCCTCCGTCCATCCCGTCAGTGAATTCCAGTCGGCCGGCCTGAGCGTGACTGTGGGAGCCTCCACCGCAGCAGCAGTTGTCCCTGCCGGCTTTTCAGGTGGAGTGGCGGCAGGTGGCGCACTGGCAGGCCGATTAGTAGCGGGGGGAGAGCTGATGCAGGCATTGAGAAGCAGTAATGCGGCAGCGGCTGTAAAACTTAATTGGTTTTTCATCGCAATTTGGTTAAAGTTGCATTTGGCCAATATACAGTAAGCTCGAAAATATGTGGGTATTAGCGCTGGAAGCAGCAGTCGCTCTGTCATTACTGATCCTCATTGTATGGTGGACGAGGCCGCAGAAAAAAAATGACGAAGAGGAAAAAGACGATGAAAAAAAAGAATAACATGCCTGCTCGAACACTGCTTCACCGTTCTATTTCTATTTTTGTCCGAGTTTTTAAATAGCCCATCGCGCGCAGCGAAATGGCTATATCAGCCGACATTCCAATCATGTTACACAACCCCATATCGCGAGTGGGCCCGTGTGCCGCACCAGATAAATCGAGTGCGAGGCGCCAAGTAATTTGGCAGAATGCACACTTTGGAAAAATGGTTTTATGAGGGGAACACAAAGGGGACAATAATGAAGTATAAAAGTTTTCAGGAGTTCTGCGCTTCCATAGCAGAGCGAAATCCTGGCCAGTCCGAATATATGCAAGCGGTTGCAGAAGTGATGGAAAGCCTTTGGCCTTTTATTACGGAACATCCCCGGTATGCAGAGCATGGCATTCTGGCTCGGCTTATTGAACCCGAGCGAATCATTATTTTTCGGGTGGCGTGGGTGGATGATCATGGTGAGGTCAACGTTAATCGAGGTTATCGGATCCAGCACAGCTCCGCCATTGGGCCCTACAAGGGAGGCACCCGTTTTCATCCTTCGGTAAATCTTTCCATTCTCAAGTTTCTGGCGTTCGAGCAAACCTTCAAGAATGCGCTCACGACGCTGCCCATGGGCGGCGGCAAAGGTGGCTCCGACTTCGACCCCAAGGGGCGATCAACCGGAGAAGTGATGCGTTTCTGCCAGGCCTACATGACCGAGCTGTTTCGCCATATTGGCTCCGATACGGATGTGCCCGCTGGAGACATCGGGGTTGGCGGGCGGGAAGTTGGATTCATGGCCGGGATGATGAAGAAATTATCCAACCGGTCGGATTGCGTTTTCACCGGCAAGGGTCTCAGTTTTGGCGGCTCCCTGATCCGCCCCGAAGCAACTGGTTACGGCACTGTCTATTTCGCGGAGGAAATGCTCAGGCAGTCTGGCCGTTCGCTCGAAGGCCTGCGGGTTTCCGTCTCAGGTTCAGGAAATGTGGCGCAGTATGCGGTCGAAAAAGCCATGGCGCTGGGCGCGAAAGTCATCACCGTATCAGACTCCAGCGGCGCCGTGGTTGACGAAGAAGGCTTTACGAGCGAGAAATTGGCTGAGCTGATGGATGTCAAAAATCATCAACGGGCCCGAATCGGTGTATACGCCGAGAGGGTAAAGGCCACTTTCATTTCCGGGGCAAGCCCCTGGCACATTCCCGTGGATGTTGCGCTACCCTGCGCCACACAGAATGAGCTCAATGACGACGATGCGGCAATGCTGATCAAGAACGGCGTGATCTGCGTTGCAGAAGGCGCCAATATGCCCTCCACGGCGGAGGCGGTGAAGCGCTTCGAACATAGCGGAGTCCTTTTTGCTCCCGGCAAAGCGAGCAATGCGGGCGGAGTGGCTACCTCAGGGCTGGAGATGAGCCAGAACGCCATGCGTCTCTCCTGGCCTCGGGATGAGGTGGATGCAAGATTGCTCGAGATCATGCAGGCCATTCATAAGTCATGCCTGAAATACGGCGAGCGCAAGGACGGCACGATCAGTTATGTCAATGGAGCAAACGTAGCTGGCTTCGTAAAAGTTGCGGAGGCGATGATGGGTCAGGGAGTGATCTGATAAACATTGATCGGTTTTATCCGGCATTACCCTTTGCTTTGATCAATGCTTGGGCGCAGCCATCAAGATCGTCCCGCTCTCCCTCTCCCATGGGAGAGGGAGAGCAGAAGCGCGGCTAAAGTCGCCAAGATGAACCATCATCTGGCGGCAGCGAAGAAGATAGTAAGTATCAACAACGCGGGTCCTGCCTTCCCTCATCCTCTCCCGCTAGTGGAGAGGATGAGGGAGAGGGCCGGTTTTTATCGATAATGCGCATCTCCTCTGCGGCCCGATCCCGCTTCGCGGGGAGCCCTCGCCCCAAGTCTGGAGCGCGACCGCAAAGGGCCGAAGAGATGCTTGGGGGTGAGGTTACTGCGGTCGAGGCGCCCCTACGCTGGTCGATCCCGCTTCGCGGGTCCCTCGCCCCGCGCTCCGGAGCGCCTACCTCACCCACACTGTCTTGATGTTAACGAATTCGCGAATGCCGTGGTAGGACAGTTCCCGTCCAAAGCCGGACGCCTTGGTGCCCCCAAAAGGTAGGCGGGGGTCGGACCTCACCATGCCATTGATAAAGCAGCAACCCGACTGGATCTGCCGCGCGAGCTTTTCCGCATTTTCGATGTCCCGCGTCCAGATGCTCGAGCCAAGGCCGAAACGGGTGTCATTGGCAATATGGATGGCTTCTGCCTCGTTCGCTGCCCGTATAATGGCCGCTACCGGCCCGAATAGTTCTTCATGATATGCACGGATTTTTGCGGTGACTCGATCAAGCACGGAAGGTGGATAGAATGCGCCCTGTCCCTGGCCGAGTTCGCAGCCCAGGAGTGGCTGGGCGCCCTGCGCAATCGAATCGGTCACCTGCCGATGCAAATTCTCCCGTAAATTCAATCGTGCCATTGGGCCAAGCTGAGTTGCCTCACTCTTGGGGTCGCCCATTTTCAAATCTGCCACTTTCCTGATAAATAGGGATATAAATTCATCGGCTATTTCCGTCACTGGAATAATACGCTTCGCGGCAATGCAGGACTGTCCGCAGTTCTGGAATCTCGATTTCACCGCGAAGGTGGCGGCGAGTTCCAGATCGGCATCCCGGAGTATGACAAACGCATCCGAGCCGCCCAGCTCAAGCACGCATTTTTTCAAATGCTGTCCGGCGTGACCGGCGACTTCACGCCCGGCCGCTTCAGAGCCGGTCAGCGTGACGGCATGAATGTGGTGACTGGCAATCGCTTCAGCCACGTCGGCCGCTTCGATCATGAGCGTGGTGAACAGATGCGGAGGTAACTCTGCGTCGCGAAATAGCTGCTCCAATGCAAGTGCGCATTGAGGAACGTTGGAGGCATGCTTCAGGACACATCCGTTTCCTGCCATCAGCGCGGGCGCGGCAAAGCGAATTACCTGAAAAAATGGGAAGTTCCACGGCATGATGCCCAGCAGTATGCCAATTGGATCATAACAGACGTAACTCTTGCTCGCGTCCGTCTGCACCAGCTCGGTCTGCATGAAATGTTCGGCGTGGACCGCGTAATAGTCGCAAGCCAATGCGCATTTTTCCACCTCGGCGCGGCCCTCACGCACCGGCTTTCCCATCTCCTCAGCCATCAGGCTGGCATATTCATTGATTCGCTCATGCAATAACATCGCTGCGCGATGCATCCCCTCCGCGCGTTCAGCGAATGTTTTCACTCTCCAGGCTTTTTGCGCGTTGTCAGCTTCCTCCAGCGCCGTGGCAAGCCGACCGCTATCCCAACTGGTATAGGTTTTGATCGTTTTATTGGTCGCCGGGTTTAGACTGATGTACGGCATGGTGTGCTATTCTTTACTGGCGGCTCTAAATCGAAAGGCGGCGGAAGCGTTAATGTGACCGATTTTTAAAGTACACGTTTATGTATAGCAGGTTATGAAAAGATTTTTAGTGGGCTTGGTTTTTGCAATATATGCCGGCGCTCTGGTTGCGGGCGCCGAGGATGATTTTGTCGCGATGAGGCAGGCATTTCAGACGGGAGATGCGGTCCGGGTAGCGCTTTATGCTCAACGTCTGCAAGGACATGTGCTGGAGCCCTATGCTGCTTATTATCAACTGCGCCCCCAGCTCGAAAACGCTATTGCGAGTCCGGATTTAGTAAGAAAGTTTTTATTCCGCTACCAGGACACGCCTCTAGCCGACCGCCTGCGGGGTGAATGGCTGAAAACGCTGGGAAAGACACAGCAATGGGAGCTGTTTGCCGAAGTCTATCCGGCTCTGATTAACCGGGATACCGAACTCACGTGTTATTCGCTAGAGCAACGCCTGGCTACCAGCGACATCAGTGCGCATAATGAAGCGCGCCCGCTTTGGTTTAGCGCGCGCGACCTGCCGGAGAGCTGCACGACAGTGTTCGAGTCGCTCGTCAATGCTGGAGTGTTGACGGTCGAAGACATCTGGATGAGGCTGCGTCTGGCATTGGAAGCGGGAAATGTAGGTGTTGCAAAACGTGTCAATCAGTACTTGCCGGAAAGCCAGGCGCTCAATGAACGCAAGTTGGCCACCGCTACCGAAAATCCTCTGCGTTATCTGGAAAAGCACCGAAATGAGATCAAGACTCGTGCTGACCGTGAAATAGCGCTTTTTGCCATACTAAGGCTGGCCCGCAGCGGCCCTGATCAAGCTTATGCCTATTGGGCGAGGATACGCGAGCGGTTCAGCGAGGCGGAACATTCGTATTTCATGGTGCAGCTCGCGGACCAGGCGGCGCGGCGGCTGAACCCGCGAGCCCTGAGCTGGTTTACGGAAGCGGCCGCAAGCAGTGAACCTGCTGCGCTAACCGACGCACAGCTCGGCTGGAAGACCCGCGCTGCGCTGCGCGCAGGCGACTGGGAACTGGTGCTGGGAACTATTGAAGCCATGTCTCTGGCGGAGCAACAGGCGGGCGTGTGGCGCTATTGGAAAGCCCGTGCCCTGAAGGCAGCCGGCAAGCCCACAGAGGCCAATGCGATTCTCGCTCCCTTGAGTACCGAACACAACTTCTATGGCCAATTGGCGGAAGAGGAGCTAGGAGTGACGATCGGCGCCCCGACCGAATCGCATAAAGCTACGGCACAGGAAATCGCCATGATCGAACGGCTGCAAGGAGTCCGTCGGGCGCTTGTCCTGTACCGTCTGAATCTTCGCACCGAAGCTACACGCGAATGGGCCTGGGTAATACGCGATCTGGATGATAGACGGCTGCTGGCAGCTGCTGAGGTCGCACGACGCAATGGAATTTACGACCGCGCCATTCATACCGCTGACAAGACTGTGCAATATCATGACTTCAGTTTACGTTTTCTCGCTCCTCATCGGGATGCCCTACGTGAACTCCTGAGCCAGCAGGAGCTCGATGAAGCGTGGGTATATGGCCTTATCCGCCAGGAAAGCCGTTTCGTGAGCGATGCAAAATCAAGCGCGGGAGCAACGGGTTTGATGCAGTTGATGCCAGGTACCGCGAAATGGGTGGCCAAAAGACTGGGGATGCGCAAACCGCCCAAGACGCTTGCCGAGGTGAATACGAATCTTACGCTGGGGACTTATTATCTCAAGCACGTTCTGACGATATCCGATAATCAGCCGCTGCTGGCCTCCGCCGCTTATAACGCCGGCCCCAGCCGGGCGTGGCAATGGCGCGACGAAAAACCGCTGGAAGGCGCGATCTATGCAGAGACCATTCCTTTCAGCGAAACGCGAGACTATGTAAAAAAAGTCTTGAGCAATTCCATGTATTACGCCAGCACCTTCGGTCATAGCGTTACCACTCTGAAGCAGAGACTCGGCGTCGTGGCATCCAAGTTGAATGGAGATGCGCTTGCGGAAAAGGAAAAATGAGCCATGCAAGTCGAGAATGTATGCATTTTTGGCGGAAGCGGATTTGTTGGCGGACATCTCGCAAACTTCCTCACGGCTCTGGACATCAGGCTGAGTATTCCGGCGCGGCGGCGGGAGCGCGCTAAAGCGCTTCTCGTTCTCCCGACGGTGGACGTCATACAGGCCGACATATATGATGACGCGCTGCTCGACAGGCTCGTATCCGGCATGGATGCGGTCATCAATCTGGTTGGCACCCTCCATGGCGACTTCAACTCCGCACACGTGGAATTGCCACGCAAGATTGTGGCCGCATGTCAACGCAACGGCATAGCGCGCCTGTTGCACATGAGCGCGTTGAACGCGCATCCCGGGGCGGCCAGTGCCTATTTGCGAACCAAGGGAGAGGGTGAGCGCATTGTGATGTCATCCGGCCTCAACGCTACGGTTTTTAGGCCATCCGTTATTTTCGGGCCAGGAGACCGATCGCTGAGCCTGTTCGCCAAGCTCGGGGCGCTACCAATATTGCCGCTGGGTTCGCCTGATGCAAAATTTCAACCAGTGTATGTCGAAGACGTGGTGCGAGCGTTCACCGGGAGCCTGGATGCTCCCCATACTATCGGGCATAGCTATGATTTATGCGGCCCCAGATGTTACAGCCTGCGCGAGTTGGTTGAATACGCCGCGCGTATGGCCGGGCACAACCCGGCGATTGTCGGCCTCAACGGCACGCTCTCCTATCTGCAGGCGCTGATCCTCGAATTCCTCCCAGGCAAACTCATGACGCGCGACAATTATTTTTCGATGAAGGTGGACAACATATGCGATTGCGATGGCCACAGCAATTTGACCAGTATCTGGGGTATTCATCCCATCGCAATAGAAGAAGTAGCCCCTCGTTATCTGGCTCATCGTATGCCGCGTGAACGATACGATGACTTCCGCCAGCGGGCCGGGCGGTGAAACGCTCAGGATTCAAGGATGCCCATAGAGCACA
>DATJHX010000022.1:0-13899 GCA_035493655.1 Nitrosospira sp. | reverse complement strand
AGTACAGTGGAAGATACGGTGGAAGATACGGAAGATGGCAGAACCGGAGCATTTCCGATCAGCTAGCCAGGCGGGCGGCCCACCATATTCACCTATCTGCCCGAAGATTTGACATTCACTCAAATCAGGACTTGGGTTGGGCGTTATCCTTGATATCGGGCTCTATGGTTCTAGCACTGGTTTGCTGAGCCGGCGGCGGCATCTCCTCTTCCTCGCCGGTCTTCATGCCCTCCTTGAAACCTTTCACCGCGCCGCCAAGATCACTGCCGAGGTTGCGCAGCTTCTTGGTGCCGAATACCAGAACAACGACCAGCAGAACGATCAGCCAATGCCAGATACTTAATGATCCCATGTCATCTCCTTATATTCTGTGTGGAATCATGCCGGGCAGGCGCTCCCTGCCCCCTATGACGTGAAGATGCAGATGATGAATTTCCTGCCCCCCTACGCGTCCGGTATTGATAATGGTGCGGAAGCCATCGCTGCAGCCCTGTTCGAAAGCGAGCCTGGGTACCAATACCATCATATTCCCAAGTAAAGCCCGATGCTTGTCTTCGACCTCGGCCAACGAGCTGATATGAAGCTTGGGTATCACCATGAAATGCACCGGCGCTGCCGGATGGATGTCGTGAAACGCAAAAACATCGGTATCCTCATAAACCTTGTTGCTGGGAATTTCACCCAGTGCGATTTTACAGAAAATGCAGTCGTCCATTTTAACCCTATCTTTCCGGTTACTGCTCACGGGTCACCTGGTTCGGGCAGCCTTTTCGTCTATGCCCGAGGTGCCTTCCCGGCGCTGCAGTTCATCCAGTACCTGTTGCGGTCCAAGATCGTGGTGAGCCAACAGCACCAGGCAATGGAACCATAGATCCGCGATTTCCCGAGCGATATGCCGTTGGTCGCCATCTTTCGAGGCCAATAGAACCTCTGCCGATTCCTCCGCAACTTTTTTCAGGATCTTGTCCTGCCCCTCATGCAACAGCTTTGCGACGTAAGATGTGGCGGGATCAGCACCCTTGCGATTCTCGATAACCTCTGCTACCCGATAAAGCACTGCTGGCTCGGTCATTTCTTGTAGATTTCTTCCGGGCTCTTGATTACAGGCGCATCAATCATCCATTGGCCATTTTGAAATTTATTGAAAAAGCAGTTATGCCTGCCCGTATGACAGGATATGCCGCCAACTTGTTCCACTGTCAGCAGCAAGACATCCTCGTCGCAATCCAGATAGATATCCTTTATTTTTTGCACATGCCCCGATTCCTCGCCCTTATGCCAGAGTTTCTTGCGGGAACGCGACCAGTAATGGGCCTCCCCGGTTTCAACGGTGAGCTTGAGCGCCTCGCGGTTCATCCAGGCAACCATCAATACCTTTTTGGTCTCCGCTTCCTGCGTCACCACCTGCACCAGCCCATCATCGGACCAGTTTATCTTGTTGAGCCAAATGTCTGACATGGATATGTTTGAAGATCAGATTGTTACTAGGGCCTGTTAACACTTGTTTCGCGCTCGCGTTGCCGCCCGAAAAAACGCGCGGGCGGCGTTGCAAAGCTTGGCCATAGGCTCACCATGCTTTGCGCTTTGCGCCTTGCCCTCACGCTTTTTTGTGCGCAACACAAAGGGACGAGACAGAATTTCACCCAGCCCATCGTTACTCGCCCCTTACAAAGAGCTTACTCTGCCGCGCGGCTTGTGCCTGGTTCCGGTTGAAATCCGTCACCGTCGCGGGGGCGAAACAAGTGTTAACAGGCCCTGGCACTATAGCCGTACTTCGATGCCATGCTGCGCCATATACTCTTTTGCCTGGCGCACAGTATATTCACCATAGTGGAAAATGCTCGCCGCAAGCACCGCATCAGCATGACCTTGTGTGACTCCTTGCGCAAGGTGATTCAAATTTCCCACCCCGCCGCTAGCGATTACCGGCACCTCTACCGCATCCGAAACCGCGCGGGTGAGCGCCAGATCGAAGCCATTGCGAGTTCCGTCCTTATCCATGCTGGTCAGCAATATTTCTCCCGCACCCAGTGATTGCATTTTTTTCGCCCATTCAATCGCGTCGAGACCGGTGGCCCTGCGTCCGCCATGGGTAAATACTTCCCAGCCATTTTCTCCACGCTTCGCATCGATCGCCACGACAATACATTGGGAACCGTAGCGATCCGCCGCCGCCTCCACCAGCTCGGGGTTCTGCACTGCTGAGGTATTGATGCTGACTTTATCGGCTCCCGCATTCAACAACCGGCGGACATCGTCGACTTTCCGAACTCCGCCACCGACTGTGAGTGGAATAAACACCTGGGCCGCCACCTCTTCGATGATATGCAGGATCAGATCGCGATCATCGGAACTGGCGGTAATATCAAGAAAGGTCAGTTCATCCGCCCCCTGATCATCATAGCGCCGCGATATTTCGATCGGATCGCCCGCGTCCCGAAGCCCGACAAAATTAATGCCCTTGACTACGCGTCCGCTTGTTACGTCCAGGCAGGGGATAATACGCTTGGCAAGACCCATGATCTCTTTTATGGGGTAGTTAAAGCAGAACTTACGGTTATCGGCCTATACCGCCGGAATGGCTTTGGGGAATTATGTCGGCTTAGGTGCGAAAATGGGGTAGGCAGCATCCTGGACTCTCATTTTCATGCTCAAATCATCCGCCAATGCCTGTGCCATTTTGAAATCCAGCGCGCCCTCATAAATGGCGCGTCCCGTAATGGCGCCTGCAATGCCTTCCAGTTCAATTTCGCAGAGTGCCCTGATGTCATCGAGGTTGCCGATCCCGCCACTCGCGATTACCGGAATGGTGAGCGCGCTGGCCAGCTCCATCGTTGCTTCGACGTTAAGCCCACTCAGCATGCCGTCACGCCCGATGTCAGTGTAGATGATCGCCTCAACGCCATAATCCTCGAATTTTTTCGCAAGGTCCACCACATCGTGGCCCGTGACTTTTGACCAGCCATTGACCGCAACCTTGCCATTCTTGGCGTCCAATCCGACCATGATGTGGCCAGGAAACGCGTTGCATGCGTCATGGAGGAATCCTGGCGTTTTTACCGCAGCGGTGCCAATGATGATATAGGTGATGCCGTCATCGAGATAACGCTCGATCGTTTCCAGATCGCGTATGCCGCCGCCCAGTTGAGTTGGAATTTCATCACCAATGGCTTCAACAATCTCCTTGATGGCGGCTTCGTTCTTCGGCTTGCCCGCAAAGGCGCCATTAAGATCCACGAGATGCAGTCTCCGCGCCCCTTGGTTCAGCCAATGCCTGGCCATTGCCCCGGGGTCTTCCGAGAACACCGTCGCATTTTCCATTACGCCTTGTTTGAGACGGACGCAATGGCCATCTTTCAGGTCTATCGCAGGAATGATCAGCATATCTGAATCAGGATTAAAATAAAATTAAGGTTCGATATCGGGATTAAACGTTAACAAGCCGGTTCACTTAGAGATTCGTTTGGAGATTCGCTTAGCCTTGGTTGCTCCATATCAGAAGCAGGCATCCAATGCACGAAGTTGCTCAGCAGTCTCAAGCCTGCTTCCTGGCTTTTTTCAGGATGAAACTGGACGGCGAAAATATTATCCCTTGCTACGGCGCAAGTAAACGGAAAAGGATAAAGACTGTAAGCCGCCGCAGGTTCCGGACTGGCGGTTTCGACATAGTAACTGTGTACGAAATAGAATCGCGTATCCTGCGGGATTCCCTCCCACAAGGGATGCCGGGTAATCTGATGCACCTGGTTCCAGCCCATGTGAGGTACTTTGAACCGGAGCTTCTCCTGCTCGCCGGCTTCGTCGACCTTAGCCGCATCCACTATCGATGTCGGGGGAAAGCGCCGCACTGTGCCGGGTACAATGCCCAGGCCGGTGACGTTGCCTTCCTCACTACTATCGAACAGCATCTGCAGGCCCAGGCAGATACCGAGAAAAGGTTTGTTCCTCACAGCATCCAGCACTGCACCCCGCAATCCGTACCTGTCCAGTTCCCGCAAACAGTCGGGCATTGCTCCCTGGCCGGGCACGACAACACGGCTGGCATTTCGCACCACCTCAGGATCGCCCGTGACGGAGATGGACACGGATGGGGCGACATGTTCCAGCGCTTTGGACACCGAACGCAGGTTACCCATGCCGTAGTCAACAATCGCAATGTCAGTCATACCCACAAATAAGGGAAATAAGGGAAATAAGGGTAGGAGGGCTACAATGAGCCTTTAGTGGATGGAATTGTACCCGCCGCACGGGGATCGGCTTCTATTGCCTGGCGCAGCGCGCGCCCAAACGCCTTGAAGATCGTTTCCGCTTGGTGGTGCGCATTGCTTCCGGAAAGGTTATCGATGTGCAGGGTTACCAGAGCGTGATTTACGAAACCCTGGAAAAATTCCTTGATCAAATCGACGTCGAATTCGCCGATCCGGGCACGCGTAAACTCGACGTTAAATTCCATCCCTGGGCGCCCGGAGAGATCCACCACCACGCGTGACAATGCTTCGTCCAGCGGAACATAAGCGTGGCCGTAACGGCGCAAGCCCTTCTTGTCTCCGATCGCCTGCATAAACGCTTGCCCAAGAGTGATGCCGATATCCTCTACTGTATGGTGGGCATCGATGTGCAAGTCTCCCTTGGCGGCAATCTCCATGTCTATCATACCGTGCCGCGCCACCTGATCCAGCATATGGTCGAGAAACGGGATACCCGTTGCCAATGTTGACTTGCCGGTTCCATCCAGATTTACATTGAGGTCGATCCGGGTTTCCAGTGTATTACGGTTGACTTGGGCCTGACGCATCATGATTCCGTTGGGATAAAGCGGGATGAAAAAATCAATATCCCCGTCAGGTTTTAAGCGAGGCCTGCAACGCCATCAAGAATTGGTTGTTTTCGTCCGGCGTCCCGACCGTAACCCGCAAGCAGCCTCTCAACAATGGGTGCGAGCCATCCAGATTCTTGATCAATATCCCGTGTTTTTTCAATTCCTGAAACACTTGCCCGGCGCCATTTTCCTCGCCCCCCCGGGTTATTCGAAACAAAATAAAATTCGCATCGGATGGAAAAACCTCGATTCCATCCAGAACTGCCAAGCGTTCGCTCATCACCTGGCGTTCAAGTTTGATCGCTGCAGCCTGTTGCAGCAGAACATTGTCATGCTGCAGCACTTTTGCCGCAATCAGTTGGGTGGCAATGCCTACATTATAGGGCAAGCGCAGTTTTTCCAACTGCATTATCCATTCGGGCGCCCCCGCCAGGAGCCCGAGTCTTAATCCAGCCAGCCCGAGCTTTGAAAGCGTGCGCATCACCAGAAGGTTGGGATAATGCCTCAGATCGTCCATGAAGCTTGTGCCGGCGAAGGCGTGATAGGCCTCATCCAGTACCACTAGACCAGGTGCAGCTTTAATAATACGTGAGATTGCACCGGTGTCAAACAGGTTACCGGTAGGGTTATTGGGATAAGCGATAAAAATTACCGCGGGCTGCTGGCGTGCAATGGTCTCCAGCATCGCATTCAGGTCAAGTGAAAAATCCGGGTTTAACCGCACACCTGCATAATTCATCCCGGCGAACGTGGCGATCATGCGAAACATGACAAACGCAGGCTCAACGCTCATCAGCACGGCCCCCGGTTTGGCGCAGGCTAAGGCAATGATCTGGATGATTTCATCCGAGCCATTGCCCAGCATGATATCCATCCCGGCGGGAACCTGGAGTGCTTTCCGCAACGCGGCCTTGAGTGCCGCAGCGCCTGGGTCGGGATAGCGGTTGAACGGTGCATCCGCGGCAAGGCTGGCAATCTCCCCGCATATTTCGCGCGGCAGAGGATAAGGATTCTCCATCGCATCCAGCTTCACCATCCCGGCCGCAGGCGAAACGTGATAGGCGGAAAGCGCGAGGATTTCCGGGCGGATAATTTGGCCGGGAGAACTGGGCATAAAATCTTTTCTAACCAGCCAAGATGGAAGTCTTTCCCGAGGAAGGATCAAACTTGAACGCAACAAGGGCCTGACTCTGAGGATTGGATAGCGCCTCTCTCCGAAAAACTGGCAGACAAGTTCCCTCGAGCTTCCTGGCGGATGGCGTCAAAAGACCATAAATTCCTTCGCCGAAAGCTTCTATTCCGATACGATTGCAATCCGGGTAACCCTCAGCCTCATCCTGTATCAAGCAAGGGAGTGTCTGTAAATGCGGCCTCAGATCCTTTACATCACCCTGAAAATCGCAGGCAATACGCTGATAGTATGCAGTCCGCTCCTGGCTCGCGTTACGCAATGCGTACTTTGCATACCATGCAAAAGTTTCTACTTCCGCAGTTTCAGGTTCCAATGCGCTGTAAAAGACCGGAATCGTACCATCGGAAAACCGGGTAGGTCTTGGCAATCCGGGTACGGTAAGTACGATTGCGGGCCGAATCGTATCATCGGAAAACCGGAGAGGTTTTGGAGCAAGCTGGGACTTAAGCTCAAATGGCTTGTCGAGTAACGATTTCAGGGAGCTGGTTTTGTCCCGGGCATCTAAAAAAAAGAGTATTTCCTCCACGTTTTCTGGATCCATGCCCATTTCCTGGAGAATATTCCTGTCCTCTTCCTGGGATGCGTAGCGAAATGTTGTCCGACTGAACGATTCGCGCTCAATATGCTTTATCACTTACAAGCCAGCCATCAACTCGGCCAATTGGCGAACACGCAGTAAATTGGGCCAGGATCCCTCAAGCAACAAATCGAGCGGGCTTGCGCCGCCCAAGATTTCCTGACGTTCGCGTAGCCATTGATTCTCTACTTTTCTGTCGCGAAAAACGCTAAGCAGCACTTTGCGAATGACGAAAAGCTCGGCAATTCTGTCTTTTTCATCACGCGTTTCGAGTTGGGCGCGACCTGTAAGAATATCTCTCACATCGGATTCACCGGATTTCTCATATCCCAGAAGCATGCACGCAGACTGCAAATTACTTATATTCCAGACTTCCAGCAATCTGGAGAAGAATTGAACTGGCCCGGTCGCGGCTGAAATATCGTCCTTGATGGGAGCAGGAGAGCGCTCCAGCAACGTTTTGCGGCCTTTCGGCCCCAATGCGGCCTTGAATACGCCAGTCGGAGTGGCCCCGGTCATTTTTTTATCATGTTGTTTGTTTGCAGCCATATCAAATATCCATCAATTCTTTACTCAGTATCATTATGAGGCCCACGCCGAGCCGTTTCAACCTCATCGTCTATGGCTGCAATAACTCAATTATTTACCCATCATTTGGTTTGTGCTCTTATTAAGAGCAGCTTCGCCAGCCGCTCAGGATCGACTACCTTGTTTTCCATCAGGACTAAGTTAGGAAAAGCTAATTAATCATTCCTTTTGTAACGATACTCCGCCGACATCGCGTGGGCCTGCAAACCTTCTCCGCGCGCCAGTACGGAAGCGATTTTGCCGAGCTCTGCCGAGGCCGCTTCGGATACCTGGATAATGCTGCTGCGTTTCTGGAAATCATACACACCCAGGGGTGACGAGAAACGAGCGGTGCGCGAGGTGGGAAGTACGTGGTTGGGACCCGCGCAATAATCGCCGAGCGCTTCCGAAGTATATCGTCCGAGGAAGATGGCCCCTGCATGCCTGATTTTATCGATCCATTTTTCCGGCTGCTCGATCGATAACTCCAGATGCTCAGGAGCGATACGGTTGGCGATGGCGCATGCCTCATCCAGGTCGCGTACCTGAATCAGCGCGCCGCGGTTTTCGAGCGAGGCGCGAATGACCGCACTGCGCGGCATTGCTTCCAGTTGACGGGCGGCGCTCGCGGCTACCGCTTCGATAAAAGACGCATCGGGAGACAGCAGAATGGCCTGCGCCATCTCATCATGCTCAGCTTGTGAAAACAAATCCATGGCAATCCAGTCGGGATTTGTCCTGCCGTCGCAAATGACGAGAATTTCGGAGGGCCCCGCAACCATGTCGATACCCACTACGCCGAACACAAGACGCTTGGCCGCCGCCACATAGGCGTTCCCAGGGCCGACGATCTTGTCTACTTGGGGTACGGTTTGGGTGCCGTAGGCCAGGGCTCCTACAGCCTGAGCGCCGCCTATGGTAAACACCCGATCCACCCCGCAAATGCCCGCTGCGGCTAGCACCAGATCGCTGGTTTCGCCTCCCGGAGCCGGTACCACCATAATAAGCTCATCGACCCCCGCCACTTTGGCAGGAATCGCATTCATCAATACCGACGAAGGGTAAGACGCCTTGCCCCCTGGAACGTATAAACCGACGCAATCCAGCGGGGTAATTTTTTGCCCTAGCAGCGTGCCATCGGGTTCCGTATAGCTCCAGGAATGAGCCAGTTGTTTTTCATGATAAGCGCGCACACGCATGGCAGCTTGCTCCAGCGCCTTGCGCTCGTTTCCAGGCAGACGCCGCAGCGCCTCCTCGATGCGGCCGAGAGGCAATTCAAGCTCCGCCGCTGTCATTGCCTCAAGGCGGTCGAATCGCTGCGTATACTCCAGCAGGGCTTCGTCGCCACGTTTTTTTATATCGGCAAGAATAGCCGGAACCGCCGTGCGGACTGACTGATCTTCGGTTTCTTCAAAAGCCAGCAGTTTTTCCAGCGACTGATCAAAGTCAGGGTCGCCTGAATTGAAACGTCTGATCCGGATCATGCGGAAGCGTTAATTTTTATATCGTTTTTATTTTGGACGGCTGTCGAAAAAGCGTCCAGCATTGGCTGTATCGCTTTTCGCTTCAACTTCAGTGCCGCCTGATTAATCACCAGCCGCGCAGAAATCGGCTTAATTTCTTCCACAGCTTTCAAATTGTTGGCCTTGAGCGTGTTGCCGCTGGAAACCAGATCCACGATTGCATCGGCCAGCCCTACCAGCGGCGCCAGTTCCATGGAACCGTAGAGCTTGATGAGATCCACATGCATGCCTTTTTCAGCAAAATGCTCACGCGCAGTCTGTAAATACTTGGTCGCCACGCGCAGCCGAGCTCCGCGGCGGACTGCGGATTCGTAATCGAAATCATCTCGAACAGCCACCATCATGCGGCAGCGGGCAATATTCAGGTCAAGGGGTTGGTAAAGGCCCGCGCCGCCATGTTCCAGCAGCACATCCTTTCCCGCGACGCCCATATCTGCTGCCCCATATTGGACGTAGGTCGGAACATCCGAAGCGCGCACAATGATAAGCCGCACATTATCCCGATTGGTCGCGAGAATGAGCTTGCGTGAGGTTTCAGGATCATCCAGTGCGACAATATCCGCCGCTTTCAGGAGCGGAGCAGTATCATCGAAAATGCGACCTTTGGAAAGGGCGATGGTGATGCTGGTCATGGAAAATTGGGAAAAACAGCATTTTACTCCAAAAAACAAATGCTGAGCCGTGTTTGCCAGCACCTCATGAGGCATAAGCGGAAGGGTAAAAGCAAAAATGTATAAAACCCCGAACCTTTAAAGCGTTTTGCGCGAACCATGCTGTATCACTTTTGCTTACCAGGTCGTACCCTGAGAAATACCATTGTCCGCGCGCGCGGCATTTTTGTGGTCTATTGTTATTGTTATAGTAATAGGTTGCCGGGAACGTCAAAAATATGGTCCCGTTGCTTTAAATACATGGACTTCTATACGGCTCTTTGCGATAGAGATGGAATCCGGGAGGCAGTTTCCATACATTCCACAGAATTAGTCAAGCTCACCACGTTGATGGACCGCACCGGTGGTATCCCCGAAGTCAAGATTGGACTCATTGATGGTACTGTCGCTACTCAGCTTCCAGATTTGATGGGTGCCCGCTTCCGCGAAATTCCCGGAAATAAAGAGACTAAGTGCACGCAAGCCAATAGCACAGCATGTGTGTATGGCCCTTTATAGGTGGCATTGAAATCCTTGTAAATTTTCAAGAGAAATATCATGCGACAAATCCAATCTTATTTGCCTTCATTCACCGCTGGCGTAATATGGCGTTCAACAGCCAGCACCGAACGAACCATTAACATAGACAACCCATGCTAGCCGCCAAGGTGCAGGCTCCCCAAGCGAAAAAGGCGACGCCTGCGGAGCAATCAAATCACTCCGCCCAAGCGCTGCGGCAGACCACATTCAACTCGATCTGGGCGAGCTTGGCTTTGGGTATTCAGCCGAAACTGGCGATCAGTGCGGCGGATGATACTCTGGAGCGAGAGGCCGATCGGGTCGCGGATCACGTGATGCGCATGCCCGACCTGCACCTTCCGACTACGGAACCCCAAATCAGCCGCAAATGCGACGCCTGCGAAGAGAAGGAAAAACTTCAAAAAAAGTCTGCCACGCCGCAAGCGGCCACCAGCCAGGCCCCAGCCGTCGTGCATGACGTGCTGCGCTCGCCGGGGCAACCGCTCGATGCCGCAACGCAATCCCATTTAGAGCCACACTTTGGGCACGATTTTTCACGCGTGCGGGTAAATACCGATACACCGACTGCGGCATCGGCGCGGGACTTGAACGCCAAGGCCTACACCTTGGGTTCGCGTATCGGCAGGGCGCCACTTCAGTGCGCGCCGCACACCACACTGCCCGGGGTGACCGGCGAAGGGGTGCCGCTGCCGCGCGCGGCTCGCGACTACTTAGAGCCGCGCTTCGCCCGCTCGTTCGACCACGTGCGCATCCACACTGGCGACGATGCCGCAGTGGCCGCGCAATCGCTCGCCGCTCGCGCCTTCACCCTCGGCAGCAACATCGTCTTTGGCCGCGGGGAGTTCGCGCCCGACACCGGCGATGGGCGGCGCCTGCTCGCGCACGAATTGACCCATGTGATCCAGCAGGGCGAGTCGGGCCCGCGGATCGCACGCGCTCCGCTCGACCTAAGCCGCCTCGATTCGGAGCTAAAGGCCGGCAGGCCGCTCACGCAGACCGCCGGCGACATCGGCTTCGGCTCGGCGCGTGGCAAGCCCCTGGACGCGCCGGCGGAGGATACGACACTCCCGATCGGCGCGTTCGTCTTTCCGCGGACCTCCACCTCCCCAATGGCGAAATCGCCGCCGACGGCGCCCTTGCCCAGCGTAGCGCCGCCTG
This sequence comes from Nitrosospira sp., assembly GCA_035493655.1. Lineage (GTDB taxonomy): Bacteria > Pseudomonadota > Gammaproteobacteria > Burkholderiales > Nitrosomonadaceae > Nitrosospira. The sequence continues at coordinate 2,873 of DATJHX010000022.1, read as the reverse complement.
CCGGCGTCGACGTGGTCTCCGGTGCGGCACCGCTATTGCCGTGTGCGCGCGAGCAATATGCTACAACCATCTGCAAGGACGACGCTCGATGCCTGCAAGCGCGCCAGGCCTATCTCGAATGCGTAGATGAGAAGCGCCCCGCACTCGCGCGGCCCCCCGCAGGCGCAGGTAGCACGGCGACGCCACCCAGTTCCCCGGCGCCACGGGCTTTGGTGATCGGAGGCATCCATGGCGACGAGCTCGGCCCACAGGCGCTGTCGCTGCGGCTGCTCACCGAGTTGAGCCAAGATCTGTTCCGCCGCGACTTCGACACCATCTTCGTGCCGCTGATGAATCCGGGCGGCGCGCTCGACGAGATGCGCACGCCAGGAACTGGCCGGAACAACCGCCACCAGGTTGACCTCAACCGCAATTGGCCCGGCCTGCCCGGCTACAAGGCGTTTCTGGGTACGCCGCCGCCGATGCAGCCGGAGGTAAAAGCGGTGAAGGCGGTGATCGACAAGCTTCAGCCGTCGCGGATCCTCAGCATGCACGCGCAGGGCGATCCTGCAAAGGGCGGCGCGTTCGCCGATCCCGTCGAGGGCGAAGCGCGGGAGATCGCGTGCCGCATGGCGATGGCGATTGGAGGCGGCGACACCAACGACCCGGCCAACCGCCTCTCAAAGCAGGTATGCGGGTCGCGTTACCCTGCCGCCGCCGAGGTGGAGATCAGCGAGAAGCAGAGCAGCCTCGGCGCGTGGGCGTCGGTCGCGCTGAAGACGCCGGTAGTCACGACTGAGGTGCCGAGCAAGGCGAAGCTGCCCGAAACCGGCGCTGACCGTAGCGTCGAGAACATCATGCCCGGCTTGCGCGACTTCTTCCGCGTTCACACGGGCGAGCCGTCCAAGCCGGACGAGCTGTTACGCAAGGCGATCACTACCACCCTCCTGACCGGCATGCCGACGGCGGCGGACACGGGCCTGCTCTCCGCCATCGAGCAGATCGTCGAGGCGCGCTTCCAAGACATGAAAACTTTCTACAAGGACGCATGGCTGCCCAAGCACACCGCGGGCAAGCCGCCGCCGCCGGCGGCGCTCAAGAAGTCGCAAACGCGTAGCTTCACCGTGCAGGCGGGCATCGACCTCGGCGAGCTGGCGAAGCGCAAGATCACCAAGACCAGCGCCGAGGCGGACGTCCGCAAGGCGCTGCTCGACATCCTCGGCACCATGTCGATGGCGGGCTTCTCGCGCCACCACTGGGGCACCGAGATCGACCTCATGGGTCCCGACGAGGTCAAACACGAATTCTGGGAGGGCTCCGGCAAGTTCGTCAGCCTGATCCCGTTCGTGCGCGATCATGCGGCGCAATTCGGCTTTTTCAACCCCTATTCCGGCGGAGCCGCGCGCGCCACGCCGCACTACAACGACGAACCCTGGCACCTCTCATACTGGCCGATCGCAAACGTCATTGAGGAGCAGTGGCTGGCGCAGATCCAGGGCAAGGTACTCGACGACATGATCGACAAGACCGCGGATGCAATCCGCGGTCCCATCGACAAGACGCTGATGATGCGCGTGCTTAAGTCACTGCAACTGGAGAAGTACCAGGCGCACGTCGCCAAGATATAGGACACTCGCGTAAGGGGGAACTCGCCAACGATTCCGCCGAAGCAAAAAGAAGAGCATGCAACCAGCACGACGCGGGGGTGGCTCCCCAAAATATTGATAAGGATAATATTCTGTTCACTCTGTAACGCAATTTCTAGGGCGTGAATGCGTAGTTGATTTCACCTGCCATGGGCGTGCATCTAGGCCAGAGCACCAAAATCCTCGACCGCCAGACGAAGCAAATCAGCTACGGCCGCATCCCTGCCGGCTCGGTCGTGATCGCGGGAACGCTATCAGCGGCCGATGGCAGCTACAGCACTGCCTGCGCGATCATCATCAAGAGAGTCGATGCGCAAAGCCGGGCAAAGACGAGCATCAACGAGCTGCTGCGTGCCTAAATCCAAGAAGCATCCGCTATTCCTCGACCTGCAGGTCGGGATGTCATTCTTGGGTTAGTCGGTCCTGAACAATTCAATTTTTCAGGCATAGGCAGCGGTAAGATGCTGGTTGGTTTTGTCATCGTCTGCTGGTTGCCAATGTAACCGGACGAAAATCAGGGCGAGAAAAAGCCGCAGCTTTCTCAGAATCATGCGTAGGTTGTGCCCGCAACCGCAGAGCAAGGCATGGAAGGCATCACCTTGCGTGCCTTTCAACCAGTTTCTACGCAATCGCCCATCATTCTTCATATGTCCGATCGCTGGTTCGATTGCGCTGCGCCGCCGAATATCGCGCCTGAGGCGTGCAGTAATGCCGCGTTTGAGTTTGCGGTGATACACCTTGATTCCTGTGGTGGCGGCGCCGCGATAGCCCAGGTCCACGAACACTTCCTTCGGCTGCTGCTTCGTCAGGTTTTTCACTTGCTCCAAGGCCGCATCCAGCGTATGGCCGTCGTAGGGATTGCCCGGCAGGCTGCGCATGCCTACCACCAATCCTCGCCTGTGGGTGGTCGCCACCGACACCTTCACCCCAAACTCATAAGGCTGCCGCGCTTTGCCTTTTCCGATGCACTCGACTTCCGGGGCATGCAGACTGTACAGCTTGTGGCTGTCCTTGGGCTGTTGCTTCAACAGCCGCTCCACCTTGTACAGCAAGTCGGCAACCTTGGGCTTGAGGTGCTCCGGCGCCCTGGCCAATTGACGCGATACGTCGCGCCACACCCGGCCGACCAATGTCTTGAGCTTCTTCAAGTGGCTGCGCATGCGCTTGTATTGCTTGGCATGGGCGTAACGAGCAATCTTGACTGCCAGCTTTGGGGCTTCGCGGTTGTAGTTCTGACGTAGCGTCAGC
>DATJHX010000021.1:0-3068 GCA_035493655.1 Nitrosospira sp. | reverse complement strand
GTTAAATTTTGGTTAAATATTGAAATATTGGTAAAACGAAATGGAATAGAAGGGCAATTTAAAGGGCTCGGTCGCCCTGCGGATAAAGGAAGGTCTTCCCTTTGTGAAATTCAATCCAATCGACTTGCACCTGCTGCCAAGGGTCATCTCGGACCGCACCGTCAAAACCATCAGCAAAGCCGGTATGGTTTCAAACGAAGAGTTCCAGAAGTAAATCTCCGGAACGAACTTGCTTCGAATATTTATTGGGTTATTTATCCCAGATGACCCATTCTGCCACTCTGGTAATCTTCGATGGCCTGCTTGATCTGCTCAGGCCGGTTCATGACGAAGGGGTCGCTGCCCACGATTGGTCCATCAATCGGCTCGCCGCACAGAAGAAGCGCTGTCGCGTCCCGCGCACTATCGATACGGATGTGGTCGCCCGTCCTGTCAAAAATCCCTACCTCCGCCCCGCCAATCTTTTCCGCGCCTATCTGCGCCGAACCTTTGAGTACAACCAGCAAGGTGGTGTAACCTTCCGGTAATGGGAGGGCAAGCGGTTGCTCGCCTGTCAGCCGAAGATCCCACACATGAACATGCGTAAATGTATTTGCTGGTCCTTTGATACCCGCAGATACCCGCAAACTCTCCTGCAATGACGCGCAAGCTTCCACCGCCTTCGGGAAGGGTCAGGGAAGGGATTTGGCTATTCAGAATACTCTGGTAGCGCGGCGGCGACATCTTGTCCCCGACAGGCAGGTTTACCCACAACTGCACCATCTCGAGCACGCCTCCGCGGCGCGCAAAATCGCGACCATGAAAATTCCTCATGAACCAATCCGGAAACTGCTGTCATCCATTGCACGTCACTGGGACCAATATGGCCTCCGCCGCCGGAACTGTCACGATGCTCCACCTCGCCGCTATATACGATCGTCACTGTCTCGAATCCGCGATGAGGATGTTCTCCAACGCCAGCGCGTTTCTCTGTCGGCGGAAATTCCGCAGGGCCCGCGTAATCCAGACAGGAATGGACTGATCATCGGTCCCAGCTCAGGGTAAGAAAAGAGGGTTCGTACGGGAAACCCATCGCCGACCCGATGGCGGCCTGCATGGCGCAAGATGCGCTGTAACTTTTTAGGCGCCTTCCCACTGCTATTTCCGGTGATGCTTCCGGTGATGTCATACGTCCTCCAGCTCAACGTTAGTCAGAAAGAAGATCAGTGTGTAAGCGATTTGGAAAATACGTTCAGCACAACCACGCCTATAATGATAAACGTCAGGCCGATGATAGCAGGAGTGTCCAGTGCTTGCCCCAGAACGAGCCAGCCGATCACCGTGATAAGTACAATACCCACCCCGGACCAGATTGCGTACGCAACTCCCACCGGGATGGTTCGTAAGGTAAGCGACAGAAAGAAGAACGCGGCGGCGTAGCCTGCTATAACGACGAGTGACGGCCAGAATTGACTGAAGCCGTTGCTCGACTTCAGCGCAGACGTGGCCACGACTTCACTGATAATCGCGATGGAAAGAAACAGCCATTGCTTCATTGCGGGTCCTCGCTTCGCGCCCTGAATGATGCGCACCGTCAAATATAATATAACGCGTCCCGGGTTTTTATCCTTTTATGTACGCCTGATCCTTCACGCCCGTTGCCGCCCTTGCACGTTATACTAAGGGCTGGAAATCATCAATTCCGAAGCGTTTTAGTTTAGTAATGCTCAATACCATCGTTCGCAATTATCCACCTCATGCTTTTAATAACCTGATCCAGCATGGCTACCATCCCGTGCTGGCCCGCATTTATGCCGCTCGCGGCATCGAAAAACCCGATCAGCTTGAAGCGGAGTGGCCGCGGCTAATCCCATTCTCCCACCTGAAGAACGTCTCCTTTATGGCGGCCCGCCTAGCCGATGCACTTGTTGCGCAGAAGCGGCTGCTCATTGTCGCGGATTATGATTCGGATGGCGCCACCGCTTGTGCTGTTGGTATACGGGCACTGCGAAAATTCGGCGCAATGGTTGACTATCTTGTCCCCAACCGTTTTGAGTATGGTTATGGTCTCACGCCGGAGATCGTGCATCTGGCGGCTGATACGCTCCGTCCGGATATACTGATCACCGTGGACAACGGCATTGCCAGCGTGGAAGGCGTAGCTGAAGCTAACCGTCGCGGAATTCAGGTATTTATCACCGACCATCATCTGCCAGGGGACAAACTGCCGGATGCCGCCGTAATTGTGAATCCCAACCAGGCCGGCTGCGGCTTTCCCAGCAAGCATCTGGCCGGAGTGGGCGTTATGTTCTATCTGATGCTGGCCCTGAGGGCCGAGTTGCGTGCGAGAGGGAAATTTGCCGCCCCCCAGAAGGAACCCAATCTAGCCAGTCTGCTTGATCTCGTCGCATTGGGAACCGTTGCCGATGTCGTGAAGCTGGATGACAACAATCGCGTTCTGGTGCACAAAGGCTTGCAGCGCATACGCAACGGTCGCGCCTGTGCCGGCATCCACGCCCTCCTTGAAGGTGCGAGGAGGGATTTTCGACAAGTATCGGCGTATGAACTGGGTTTCATCCTCGGTCCGAGATTGAACGCCGCGGGCCGACTCGCTGACATGACGCTGGGAATCGAGTGCCTCATTACCGACGATGCAGCCCACGCTTCCCGAATTGCCCTGCAACTCGACGCACTCAATCACAAGCGCAGGGAAATCGAGGCGGACATGCACAATACAGCGCAGGGCATGCTGGACAATGCTCTTTCAGCACAGCACATACACTCCACGCCTGCAGCAAAAATTACGACCAGCCTGAGCCTGTTTGATTCTCGGTGGCATCAGGGCGTGATTGGCATACTCGCGTCCCGCCTAAAGGAGAGGCTGCACCGCCCTGTGATCGCATTTGCACCGGGCAGCGAGGGAGAATTAAAAGGTTCAGGAAGGTCCATTCCAGGGCTTCACTTACGTGACTCGCTGGATCTTGTTTCCAAGCGCTACCCCGGCCTTTTGCTCAAATTCGGCGGGCATGCGGCCGCTGCCGGAGTGACCATCCGCACCAGCGACTTTGAAAAATTCCGCGAAGCTTTTG